>NZ_KN389992.1:19496-30416 GCF_000213295.2 Capnocytophaga sp. oral taxon 329 str. F0087 | reverse complement strand
TGGTAGCACAGCATAAAAAAGTACTTTTTGTAGTAACTAACCATACCCAACTAGGAAATACAGGTGAAACTACGGGCTATTTTCTATCGGAAGTAACACACCCTTTAGAAATACTCACAGAGGCTGGCTACAAGGTCGATTTTGTAAGTCCGAAGGGTGGTAGCACTAATGCCTACGGCGTAAAGTTAGACGACCCTATCAATAAAAAATATTGGGAAAGTGCTGACTACCAAAAACAATTAGCTCACACCCTTGCTCCTTCAGAAGTAAAAGCTAAGGACTATGCCGCTATCTTCTATGCAGGAGGACACGGCACTATGTGGGATTTTGCTAACAGTGAAGCTCTTGCCAAAATAGCTCAACAGATTTACGAAAAAGGAGGTGTAGTAGCTGCAGTATGTCACGGACCATCGGGCTTAGTGAATGTTAAACTCTCTAATGGTAAATATTTAGTGAGTGGCAAAACTTTGAGTCCTTTTACTAATAAGGAAGAAGAGGCTGTAAAACTCACCCAAGTAGTACCTTATTCGTTAGAAGACAAACTTAAAGAGCGGGGGGCTATCATTGATAAAGCGGGTTTATGGCAAGACAAGGTGAGTGTAGATAATCGCGTAATTACAGGGCAAAACCCGCAATCGGCTAAGAGCGTAGGGGAAGCCATCTTAAAAGAATTGCAAAAATCACCCCTCCGCTTCGATGCTACTAAATACACTACCCAGCAAGTAACACAAGGTGACCAAACCCTTACCGTACGTGCTTATGAGGGAATTGTATACGTAGCCAATCCTGTAGAAGAACAGTACCAACAGCTCAATCTCTACATTCCCGAAGCTTATTTCAAAGGCGAAACTATCAATGGCTTTAACGCTCAAACTGCCCCTATCTTCCTCCCTAATGGTATAGGAGGCTATATGCCTGCCAAGCCTCTTTCCCTCACTGGAGGTAAGTTTAAAGATACAAATAACTCGCTTATTATGGCACTTAGCAAAGGTTTTGTGGTAGCCTCACCAGGTGCGCGCGGACGTACCTCAGCCACAGGTAAAGCCCCTGCCGTGATTGTAGACCTAAAAGCGGCTGTACGTTACCTAAAATATAACAACAAAGAAATACCAGGTGATGCCAATAAAATCATCTCTAATGGTACCAGTGCAGGAGGTGCCTCGTCTGCCCTCTTAGGAGCTTCGGGCGACCAAGCGGCTTACGAGCCTTACTTAAAGGAATTAGGTGCTGCCCCTGCTACCGATGTTATTTTTGCCGTATCAGCCTACTGCCCTATCACCAACTTAGAGAACGCCGATAAAGCGTACGAATGGCAGTTTGGTAACCTCTCTCAGTACAAAACGATGGAGGTCTCTATGCTCGATTACAACGTACAGCGCACTTATAAGACAGGGACTTTTACCCCTGAGCAGACAAAAGTTTCTACCGACCTGAAAAAAGACTTCCCTGCTTACCTCAATAGCTTACAACTGAAAGACAGCAAAGGCAAACAGCTTACCCTAAACTTCAAAGGCGAAGGTAGTTTTAAAGAATTACTAAAACAAACTATCATAGCCGCTGCCGAAAAAGCTCAAAAAGAAGGTACAGATCTTAGTAAATATTCTTTCCTTACCCTTAAAAACGATAAAGTTACTGCTATAGACTGGGAAGGCTATATCACTTATATGGAGCGACACAAAAGTCCGCCGGCTTTTGATGCTCTTGACCTAAGCACGGGAGAGAACCAACTCTTTGGCGATAGCAACACCGATAAAAAGCATTTCACCTCTTATGCCTTAAAAAACAGTGCGGTAGAGAGCCAAATGGCAGATGCCAATATCGTAAAACTAATGAACCCAATGAGTTTTATAGGTAAAAAGAACGCTCATTTGCCCAAATATTGGCGCATACGTCACGGAGCTAAGGATAGCGATACCTCTGCTGCTATATCGTTAATTCTTGCTACGGCACTTAAAAATCACCATTACGCTGTAGATTATGCCCTCCCTTGGGACAAACCTCATAGCGGTGATTACGACCTCGAAGAACTTTTCGATTGGGCTGAAAAAATTAGCAAATGAAAGAATTAGCAAATGTGCTAATTAGAAAACTCCCCGTGGTGAGCCGCATAGGCTATAACCACGGGGAGTTTTTTACTATTATTTTATTGAGTCTCTTGGACTATTCTGATTTTGCGCAACCACAGACCTACGCCGAGATACAGCAGACAAGGAATAATACCTGAAACGGGCGAAATGAGTATCTCTCTACCTGTTTCAATGAGAATATGCTTATCGTATATCAAACTGTTAATGGCAGTATCTTCAATAGCGTGCATCCAAACCCCAGGCCAGATAGAACCTGTAAGGCGGAAAAGCTCAGTGTACATTACCGTCCACGAGGTGCAGCACACTAAGGCCATTATACAGAAAGTAACCTTATCATAAGGAAATACGGCAAATAGCTGCTCTGGCTTCAGAAAATAAAAGAAGTAAGGCCAATGCCACGAACACCACACTACCCCTACGATGAGGTACAGCCACACATCTTTAATTTTCAAACTGAGCAAACGAGCGGTAAGATAGCCCCGCCACGCTGATTCTTCAAAGAAATTCTTTATAATTTCGGCTAACACAAAAATACCAAAGCCTGCAAGGTAGTCCGCCCAACGGATTTGGACTTTTAGCCAGCCAAAAAGCTCGCCTATAAGTAGTGTAAGGGCAATCACTGCAGGGTAAATAAGGGTTGCTACCCCATACCAACGCAGGTTTTTCTCAATAAGCGGACGAAAACCCGCATCGCGCCACCCATCCCCCATAAAGGCGCGCAGCAGGAGCCAAGCCAATACAGGGGCAACTATAAAAATACCCATTCCGATAGTACCATTGCTAGTATCGCTAAAATCACCTGTCGTTTCCCCCGTAAGAGCATCTACCCATACGCCTATCCAGCCACAACTGAGGACTATGAGAATAAAAATACATATATTCCTAATTGTTTTTGCTTTATTATTCATCTTTTAAAAATATTTGATTAAATTTGGCGCAAAATTACGGCGGTGGGCATCACTACACAATACTGAATTATAACCATTTTGAAAATGACAGCTGATAAAAGCATAGAAGAAATAGCACAAGAATACATTCCGCAGATAAAATTTTTAGAAGAAGCAGGGAGTTTTGCGGTGTTTCTATCAGATAGATTTGGGCATTACTATTACGTAACCGAATATGTAACCGAAGATATTGAAGCACCTCAAGAGCTCAATATTGAGAAATTGGTACATCCTGATGATTTAGAAGTAGTAAGAAGAATTGATAAGAAAGTATGGGAGTTTTTGGATACTCTGCCCGAAGAAGAAAAGTTAGCTTACAAATACATCTATGAGCTGAGAGTATTAGAAAAAGGGAAGTATATACGAATGATTTACCAAACACGCCTATTAGCCTTTGAAGACGATAATTTTCTTGCAATGGGTATGATAGACCTCGCCCCCGAACAATCGGCAAACACTTCTGTACGTTTTCAGATAAAAAACTGCCTTACTGATGAAATCGTACCTTTTGCTATAGAAAGTGCTACTGATGCCCTGCTTACTCCGCGCGAAAGAGAGATATTCGCCCTTGCCAAAGAGGGAATGTTCAGCAAAGAAATATCGGAGAAATTGAACATCAGTATACATACGGTAAACCGCCATCGGCAGAATATCCTTGAAAAACTACAAGTAGATAATATTATTGAAGCCATAAGGTCGTAGCACAACAAGCAAGTTGTAGCACAACACGCAATAAATAAAAATCCCTGTGTGGAATATATACCACACGGGGATTTTTTATTGGTAATTTAGAAAATAAGCAAGATAGGAAAAGTCTTTTGTGCAAAACTGCCTTACCTTTGCCCTCGTAAATCAGTAACTCAATATGAAAAACATTACTTACAACGATTACATTCAGCGCATCAATAAGGTGGTTGCTTACATCAACAATCATTTAGATGAGACTTTAGACCTAAAAACACTCGCTAATGAGGCTGCTTTATCAGACTTTCATTTTCACCGCATCTTCAAAGCCCTAAAAGGTGAAGCTATTGGAGGGTATATCACTCGTCTTAGGCTAGAAGCTACTGCCCGCTTGCTGCGGTACACCGCCCTGACAATAGAAGAAATAGCCTTTAATATAGGCTATGAAACCCCTGCTTCGCTCTCTAAAGCCTTTAAGAAACAATACGGCATCAGCCCTACTGAGTATAGAACAAACAAAGATACCTACATTATGAAAAAAGAAATCATCAACCCCGATTTGGCTCTGAAAGCCCCTAAAATAGTAACATTAGAGCCTAAAAACCTTATTTATGTAGCCCTTACAGGTGCTTATGGAAGTTTAGACTACGGAAAAGCTTATGAGCAACTATGGGCTGTTATTAAGGCTCAAAAACTCTTCACCAAAGGGATAGAGTCTATATGTATATCGTATGATGACCCGAAAATCACTGAAGGCTCTTTGCAACGCTCTGATGTATGTTTGGCTATCCACAAGCTTGCCACCCCACAAGATGAAGTTAGTTGCAAGACCTTAGCAGGGGGTAAATATGCCGTTTTCTTCTATCAAGGCAGTTACGAAAACCTTTCTCAGGTGTATGATACAGCTGTACGCTGGGTTATAGACCAGCAGTACAGGCTACGCGAAGAACCTTTCTTTGAAAAATACCTCAACGATGCGCGCCGTACCCCTAAAGAAAAGCTAAAAACAGAGATTTATATTCCTATCAATTAACCCATTTGTCAATCATTTTATAACTTTTAATACTATGCAACTTACAAAAACAGAAAAAACTATTGGTATCGTCTTAGCGATTGCCTTATTACTGCTCACTCTTTCAGGAAGTGGCTACTTCTTCTTTAACCTGAAAACAAACATAGTACAATGGATTACTTACAACGCTTGTTCGCCCAGTAGCTTGGTATATTTAGTTGGCTTTATAGTCTTTTTGTACAACAAAAACGCTATCGGGTTGGCACTTGCTTTCTTGCCGATGTACTATTTTGGCACTATGGGACTCTTCACTTTTACGTGGAGTGGCGCTAATATCTTTGCCCAAATGTCGCATATTACTATGACGCTTAATCTTCTTTGGGCAGGGTATATACTCTATCGTCTCGGCGATTACAAAGTCTTTGCGCAAGGCTTGTTGTGGAGTATCATACTTTTTGTGCCTTTTATTGCTTTTGTGATGTATTACTGTCGCACTCACGCTGACGAAATCAGTAGTTTATTGCAAATGATGGCTTAGGATATTTGTATTATTAATGATTGCAGACAAATCATAAAGGTTGAATAGTATTTTTTTAAACGATTTTATTTCTTACCTCTTGCATATTATAAAAAAATTATTACCTTTGCAGTGATTTTAAAAACTCATTTAAACAGCATTTAAAAAGATATAACATAAAAAACGACATATAGCGTTTCGCTTACGATTTTCCTCTTGCAGAAAACGACCAATATTTTAGTAGCAGGAAAGTTGAAGTGGAAATGCCTACGTTCAAACGTGGGCATTCCTTTTACTTTGCTACATAGCCTTTGGTCGGGCTTCTGCAAGAAAGTAACGAGGAATGGCTCACGTTTTTTATTGTCTTTACACAGTGCAAAGGCGGAAACCGAAAAGCCTGCAACAGACAGTAGGTATTAACTTAAAATCTTTCACATTATGAGTAGAGGACAATACGGAAGAGGCTTTCTAGAAGGAAAGAAATCTATCGAGAACCTCATTAAAGAACAAAAAGTTATAACAGCAATAGTTGCTGCGTTAGCTTTTGTAGGTGGACTTATTGTCAAAGGATTAGACAATAAATAGTTTCCTATTTTTCTCCCCTTGCAATTACCTTTTGTAAGGGGAGTTTTTTTACTCATTGTCAATTATCCCTTACCTCTTAGCCAACGAAAAACATGTAAAACAAAACAATTCCTCTGTAACAATTATTTAACAAAATTCTCTATCTTTGCAGGGTATAAAACTAAAAATAAGAAATACAATGAAAAACATCCAATTAAACAACGGGGTACAAATGCCCCTATTGGGTTATGGTGTATACCAAGTAGACCCCAAAGAATGTGAGCGTTGCGTAAGTGATGCTATTTCGGTAGGCTACCGAATGATTGACACTGCCCAAATCTATCGCAATGAAGAGGGTGTAGGTAATGCTATTAAGAAAAGTGATATCAATCGCAAAGAGTTCTTTATCGTTACCAAAGTGTGGGTAAGCAATGCGGGCTATGAAAAAGCTAAAGCCTCTATCGAAACCTCTTTGCGCAAACTCCAAACGGATTATATCGATTTGCTACTCGTTCACCAACCTTTTGGCGATTATTACGGCTCTTATCGCGCTATGGAAGAAGCCTACAAAGAAGGCAAAGTGCGCGCTATTGGGGTGAGCAACTTCTATGCCGATAGATACCTCGATTTGGCATACCACTGCGAGATAAAACCTGCGGTAAACCAAATGGAAACGCACGTATTCTACCAACAGCAAGACCTCCAAGAGCTGATGAAGAAATACGACACCAAGCTAATGTCGTGGGGGCCTTTTGCCGAAGGTAAGAATGATTTCTTTGCCAATCCTACGCTCAACGCCATTGGTGAAAAGTATCACAAAAGTGCTGCCCAAGTAGCCTTGCGCTACCTATTACAACGCGATATTATCTGCATTCCTAAGTCGGTGCGCAAAGAGCGTATGGAACAAAACCTTAATGTATTCGATTTTCAACTCTCAGCAGAGGATATGAGCCAAATAGCCACTCTCGACACCAAGCAAACGCTGTTCTTCTCTCACAGAGATCCTGCTTTTGTAGAGATGATACTACAATATGGTAATTAGCAAATTAGCAAATGTGCTAATTAGTAAAATTCCCGTGTGGTAGTACCACACGGGAATTTTTAATAAGACATCTAACTTGTATCTATTTGCTAAATTCTACTTCAGCATTTAGTTTAGTTATCTTTTCTTGCAATTTAGTGATGTCTTTTTGCAATTTCTCAATACGGCGATTACTTTTGGCTAATTGCTTATTAGCTTTACTAGCTTTGCGCAAAGCCTTTTCAGCTTTGTTCGCTTTTTTAGCACTTGCTGAAGCTGAACTCGCATCACTAAAAGCATCCGTGCGATCAGTAGCTTCTTCATTAGCTTGCGTAGCCTCAGTTTGCAACGACTGATTATTGGTTTGCTCTTGTGTGAGTTTCATTTGCAATTCGTTGAGCTCGGTATTGAGTTTCAAGGCTTGCTGCTGATTTTCTAAGCGTTTCATCTCTGGTGATTTAGCTGTACCACAGCTCGCTAGCATAAAGGAAGCTAACACTCCCATTAAAAGTACTTTTTTCATAATTATATTATTAATATTTTAATGCGACAAAAGTAATACTTAATTGCCTAATATGCAAATTCGCTATTTTACTAATTTGCTAATTATCAAATTATCACTACCTTTGCATTTAGAATAACTTAAAAACAATACAATATTATGAGAAAAACTTTTATTATTTTATGCATTTGGAGCATCATTGTAGGCTGTTCTCAAGAACAAAATGAAGATGACTCCTCTTCCAAAGAAAAAGAGGGATGGAAATTAGTATGGCACGAATCGTAGCACGATAAGCAATAATAAGCTCCCCTTGTGAAGAACACCCCTAAGTGAGGAATAGCTCGAAACACTTAGGACATTTAGTAAACAAATTATTAATCATAAATAAAAAAGACAGATGACAGCAATGTACACAGCAGTGGCCACCGCGACAGGTGGTCGTAACAGAAAAGTAACTTCTGACAATGGCGTATTAAGCCTTGAAATACGTTCTCCTAAAGCCTTAGGTGGAGCTAACGATGATTATACCAATCCTGAGCAGATTTTTGCTGCGGGCTATGCGGCTTGTTTTGATACTGCCCTGAATTTGGTTATTAGGCAAACTAAAGTAGCTACTGGTGAGACCTCTGTAACGGCACACGTATCTATCGGAAAGCTGAATAATGGCGGGTTTATTTTCGCCGTAACCCTACAAGTAAATATACCTAATGTATCGCTTGAAGAAGCTAAGGAGCTCGTAGCAAAAGCCGACCTAGTATGTCCGTATTCTAACTCTACTCGTGGAAATATAGAAGTAACCTTTGAAGTTAGTAACAATTAAGTCGTAGTACGACAAACAATAAAACTCCCCGTGAGGTATGCGTACCTCACGGGGAGTTTTTATTGCTAAAGGCTAATTCTATTCTAAAAGTAGATTTATCAATTAGCTCATTTGTATTGCTTTGAGAAAGCCTTCGGTGTGTAGGGTATAGAAAAGCGGTTACTATTTTTTCATCGTGCTTATTATTTAATTTAACTTTATCGGCTACGGCAGTTTGATTGTACAGCCCTTTCCTATATTGTTCTTTTCAAACCACCCCTGAGGCACTTCAAGGGCATAACGCACGGGTTCCGATGAGTCCACGCTTTGACGGCTGAACGGTGTCATATTGCGTGTTTCGCGGATTTCACCACTCGAGTTAATGAACGCAATCGAAAGGGGGGTAGGCGTATCTTTCATCCAAAAGCTTAACTTTTCGTCTCTTTTAAAAATAAAAAGCATACCGGTTCCTTCGGGAATATTCTTACGCCCCATATAGCCTTTTGACATCTCTCGTATGGAGCGAGCAAGCTCAACTCTTATGGGAATGGTCTTGCCGTCAAGATTGGTAATGCTCAAGTCTCTCTGTTCAAACTCAAGTGCGAGGGCTGAACAGGCAGTAAAAACAAGGTTGCACAATAGGATAACTCCCATTAGCAATAGTTTGGCAGATGTAAATATTTTCTTTTTCATTGTGCTTATTATTAAATTTAATGGAGCAAAAGTAGTGTTTTTTTTTTAAATGTGCAAGATTGAAATTTAGCAAATAAATGATTTTAGCTGCTTGCTGATACTTTGATCCTACACTGATCTTACACTAATCCTACACTGATCCTACACTGACTTTACATCACATACTTAGCTGCGGCAGTTCGCTGATTTTCCTACACAAAAGGTTTGGTAGTTTAGGGATTATTTTGTATCTTTGTGCTTTGATAAAACGATGGATTATGGCGCGGACAAATGATAATATTATACTACAAAAAGTCTCTGGAAATATAGGAAAACAGGTGGTGCTAAAGCGGGTGCACGGAAAGACGGTCTTATCGAAAATGCCGAAAAAACCTGCTGCCCGCAGTGCCAAGCAGCAGATGTGCGCTCAAGGATTTAAATTAGCGACTGCTTATGCTAAAAGCGTTATGCAAAATCCTGAACTAAAAGCTCTCTACAGTGCGGAAGCTAAACGACGCGGGGTTATCAATGCCTATAATATGGCGCTGTCAGACTGTTTGAGACTGCCTGAAATTAAGGCAATAGATATTGCGAACTATACAGGTAGCATACTGGGTGAGGTGATAACAATTGAGGTAACTGATACTTTTAAAGTAGTGGAAGTAACGGTTAGGATTATAAACGATGTGACAGTAATAGAAGAGGGAAGCGCTACATTTGTAGATAATAGATGGCAGTATGTTACTACGGTATTGAACGCTGTTGTCACAGATAGTAAAGTGGTAGTAACGGCTGTGGATAGGGCTGGAAATAAAATCAATAAATCATTTTAAGATATGAAAAAACTGTATTTTCTTTCGTTTATAGCAGCACTTTTACTAAGTGCGTGCGCTAGACCTGATGACGGAATGCACGACGATTATTCTATGCATTCTAAAGAAAGCAAAGGGAGTCAAGGAGGTATTCAACCTCAAGGTGGCTTGGTGACTGCCGGCGAATGGAACGACTTAGACAACTGGGATTTCTACCAAAAAACTCTTATGAAAGAGCCATTCAAAGGTTTTCCTGACGATTGGCAAATGTATACCAATCACCGTATAGCAGTAGCTATAACCGCTAAAAATAAGCCGGCTTCTAATGCTACCGTTACGCTCTTTCGAAATGATACCCCCATTTGGACAGCAAAAACCGATAACCTCGGAAGGGCTGAACTATGGGTAGGAGCTTTTCAGAAAGAGAATGAACTCAACACCGCTCTGCTTCGGCTAAAAGTGAATGAACAGTGGGTATCTACAGCTGCTATCAGCGAAACTCAGGTGAACCGTATTGCCCTTGATGAGACTCTCCCCTCGCCTACTAACCTTGTGCAAATAGCCTTTATGGTAGATGCTACAGGCTCTATGGGCGATGAACTTGAGTTCCTGAAAATGGACTTGAAAAAAGTGATTGCTGAGGTGCAGAAGACTAATACGCAACTGAAAATCAGTACGGCTACGGTTTTCTATCGCGATGAGGGTGATGAGTATGTGGTAAAACACAGCCCTTTTACTGAAGATATTAACCAGACTACAGAGTTTATCAGCCAACAGCGCGCTGATGGTGGGGGTGATTTCCCTGAAGCGGTAGACAAAGCCCTCGTACAGCTAAACCAACTGCAATGGCAGCCTGAGGCACGCACACGTATCGCTTTCTTGGTACTCGATGCGCCCCCTCATAATAAGCCTGCGGTAATCAGCAGTATACAATACTCAGTGAAAACGGCTGCTGCTAGTGGCATTAAACTCATACCTGTAGTAGCCAGTGGAATAGATAAAACTACTGAGTTTCTGATGCGATTTATAGCGATGTACACCAATGGTACCTATGTGTTTATCACCGACCATAGCGGCATAGGAAACAAGCATTTAGAGCCCAGCGTTGGCGAGTATCAGGTAGAGAAACTAAGCGACCTAATGGTGCGCCTCATCAAAAAATACTCGGAGTAATTTGGCTATTAAAAAAAAATGTTATACTTTTGCGCCCTGAAAATTACGTAATAAAAGAATTAACATTGCAATGAAAAAAGAAATTCACCCAGAATCTTATCGTTTGGTGGCTTTCAAAGATATGTCGAAC
>NZ_KN389992.1:15841-19015 GCF_000213295.2 Capnocytophaga sp. oral taxon 329 str. F0087 | reverse complement strand
GTCGAACGACGATATCTTTATCACCAAATCGACAGTAGAGACCAAAGAAACCATTGAAGTAGAAGGGGTAGAGTATCCTTTAGTAAAGTTGGAAATTTCACGCACTTCACACCCTTACTACACAGGTAAATCTAAACTTATTGATACTGCCGGACGTATCGATAAATTTAAAAACAAATACGCTAAGTTTAAAAAATAAGCATAGCAATCCTAAAAAAGGCTGCCTCAGTAATGTGGTAGCCTTTTTTAATTTGCCAATTTTTTTTATTTTTGCAGTCGATTTGGCGCAGTATTTGAGGAAGGCAAAAAGGCATAGATAATGGCTATTCTTTTATAACTTATTATGATACATATAGACGAAAAAATATATATCTGGTTTATAGCGGTATTGCTGCCGCTACTATTTATCTTTGTAATTTCGCTATGGCGGAAAAAGAAGGCTCAAAGGGCATTTGCTGACAGTGCGTTACTCAGACGCTTATCGCCTGACCGTTCTAACTTTAAGCTGTGGCTGAAGTGGATATTGCTTTCTGCCGTAGTGGTGCTGCTCTGCATCGCTTTGGCTAACCCCAAAATAGGCACTAAAATAGAAACCGTAAAACGCGAAGGGGTAGATATCGTCTTTGCTATTGACGTTTCAAAAAGTATGTTGGCTGAAGACGTAGCTCCTAACCGCTTAGAGAAAGCTAAACGCATCGCCTTTGAGACTATCAATCAGCTAAAAGGCGACCGTGTAGGTATCGTAGCCTACGCAGCAAGTGCTTATCCGCAACTCGCCCTAACGACAGACCATTCGGCTGCCAAAATGTTTTTGCAGAGTATGAATACTAATATGCTCTCGTCGCAAGGTACTGCTATTCAGGAGGCTATACGTATGGCAACCAACTATTTTGACGATAAAAGCACTACCTCTCGCTTGCTCTTTATCATCTCTGACGGTGAAGACCACGAAATGGGCGCTACCGAAATTGCTGCTGAAGCACAAGAAAAAGGCATACACATCTACACTATAGGAGTAGGTACTGAAAAAGGAAGTCCGATACCGATGCGCGAACTAGGTGAACAGAGTTACAAACGTGACCGCAATGGCGAGGTGGTTATCACACGGCTGAACAAAGAACTACTACAACAGATAGCTATAAATGCTGGCGGACAATACCTAAATGGCGATAATACCCAAGAGGCTGTTAGCCAAATAGAAAAAATATTAGAAAGCACCGAGAAAAGTCAGTTTGACACACAGAAGTTTGTAGATTTTAAAGACCAGTTTCAGTGGTTTTTAGCAGGAGCGTTATTGCTGTTGGTGCTTGACCTTTTTATCTTTGAAAGAAAAACACAATGGGTAAAGCGTCTTAATTTGTTTAATGAACGAAAAAAGTAAGTATCTGTATGAAAAATATTCTTTTTATAGTCTTAACCTTTATGAGTATAGGCAGTTTTGCGCAAAGCAAAGAGGAAAAAGAGGCGCTAAAAGCGGCTATGAACTCTAAAAAGCTGACCTACCAGGGTAATGAATCATTGAAAGGTGATAAACCTACCCAAGCGGAGGTAGATTATCGTAATGCTATAGCTGAAGATAATACGAACCTGACTGCCCAATACAACTTGGGCACATTGTTGTATAAGCAAAAAAACTACGGAGAAGCCTTTGCTCAGCTGATGAAAGCGGCGAATGCTAAACAGATGTCGGAAGCTGAAAGACACCAAATCTTTCATAACTTAGGAAATGCTTTTATGAAAGAAAAGACCTATGACAAGGCTGTATTGGCGTATAGAGAAGCCCTCAGATACAACCCTACTGACGAGGAAACGCGCTATAACTTGGCAGTAGCTAACGAAATGCTTAAGAAAAATCCGCCTAAAAACAACAACAAGGATAATAAGGACAACAAAGATAACAAGGATAATAAAGACAATAAAGACAACAAGGATAAAAACAAGGATAACAAGGACAACAAAGATAAAAATCAGGATAAGAAAGACGATAAGGATAAAAACAAGGATAATAAGGACAACAAAGACAACAAAGACAAGAATAAGGATAATAAAGACAAAGACAATAAGGACAATAAAGATAAGGATAAAGACAACAAAAACGGCAAAGATAAGGACAACAAAGACCAGAATAAAGACAATAAAGACGACCAACAGGGGTCTAAAGAGCAAGGCGGACAGCCACGCCCTTCGTCTTTATCGCCTGAACAGATGGAGCGTATCCTTGAAGCTATGAACAATGAGGAGCGCAAAACTCAAGATAAAGTAAACGGACAAAAAGTAAGAGGACAGCGCGCCAAATCTGAAAAAGATTGGTAGGAACAAATAGCATTTTGTCTTTCAACATAAATAATTTAAGCAATGAAATATAGATTAATACTCTTTATAACCTTTTTAGTACAAAGCCTCTATGCCCAAAATATAGAGTTTAGAGCCGATGTGAGCAAAAACACCTTAGGCGCTAATGAGCGGGTGCGCATAGAGTTTACGATGAACAAAAACGGCGATAACTTTACTCCGCCCTCTTTTCACGATTTTGTGGTGATAATGGGGCCTTCGCAATCGGTTTCTGAATCGTGGATTAATGGCGTACGTTCTTTTTCAAAGACTTACATCTATATACTACAACCTAAAGCTAAAGGTAAATTCACCATAGGGCAAGCCTCGATAGATATTGATGGGAGAACCTACAAGACAGCCCCTATCGCTATCACCGTAACTGAAGCCGTAGCTGCCCCTTCTATAGATAAGACCAGCAATGATGTAGCCAGAGAAAGCTTGTTTTTATTAGCTGAAGTCTCTAAACCTAATCCTTATCTGAATGAGGCAGTAAGCGTAACCTATCGCCTATACGTAGGCAGCAACGTAGCCTTAAACGACCTACAATGGCTAACAGTACCTAAGTTTCCTAACTTCTGGAGTCAAGAGATAAAAATGCAGGAGTATGAGATAGGCGACTGTAGCTATCAGGGACGCAACTATCGTTGCATAGTAGTGAAAAAAGTAGTACTCTACCCACAAAAAACAGGTACTATCACCCTCGAACCACTGACTATGGACGCTGTACTGACGGTACCTACAAATCAGCGTGATTTCTTTGGCAGAATGATGTATGAACAGGTATCGCGCAGGGTAACCTCTGGCAATAAGACCATTAACGTAAAAGACCTACCTGAGGAA
>NZ_KN389992.1:12472-15001 GCF_000213295.2 Capnocytophaga sp. oral taxon 329 str. F0087 | reverse complement strand
AAACCAGATAACTTTAGCGGAGCGGTAGGCGACTTCTCTTTTGCCGTAACCCCTAACAAACAAACCCTAAAAGGCAACGAAAGTATGCAGCTAAAAGTAGAAGTATCGGGCAGTGGTAACCTAAAACTGTTCGACCTACCTAAGCCTACTTTCCCTTCGTCATTAGAAGTATATGCTCCTGAGCAAAATGACGACATTAGCACTACCCTTGCTGGTATGAAAGGGCGCATAGAGCAAACTTACACCATTGTACCTCAGTACAAAGGGAAATACCCTATCAGTGGTATGGCTTTCTCTTACTTCAATCCGAACACTCATAAATACGAAACTATAAAAACAGACGAGCTGTGGATAGATGTAACCGAAGGAGCTGCTAACGAAGACACTCCTACTGATGTGGCTAACGATAACAACCTGCCGAGCAGTCACTTCCGCGCACAACAGCCTAACACAGGCTTAGTAGCGATGCATCAGCCTGTCTTCTTTGGTTCGGTGCGCTACTATCTATACCTACTCTTGCCACTACTGCTGATACCTATCGCCCTAATAGCTTGGCGTATTAGACAGCGTCGCGCAGGAGATATAGAAGGAGCAAAAGTGCGTACTGCCAACCGCTTGGCTAAGAAATACCTAAGTGAAGCTAAACGCAAACTCGCCGACAAAGACCACTTCTATGAGGCTTTAGAACGTGCTCTACACAACTATCTGAAAGCTAAACTGAAGATAGAAACTACTGAAATGAGCAAGGACAAAATAAACGAATTGCTATTGGCACGCCACGCTGCCCCAGAGACGGTAGAGCGCTTTATACGGCTGTTAGCTAACTGCGAAATGGCACGGTACTCGCAGCACCACACCGATGCCTCAGTAGAAAGTGATTTTGGCAATGCCGTGCAAGTGATAACAGAATTAGACAAACAAGTAAAAAAATAAGCTTAGCGATGAAGTACCTTATAACTCTAATATGCCTTGCTATAGCCACTATAGGCTGGGGGCAAGACCAAGATAATTTTGACAAAGCTACTACGCTCTACCAAAAGGGAGACTACACCCAAGCTGCTGCGGTGTACTCATCGATATTGAAGTCAGGCAAAGAGTCATCGGCTTTGTACTACAACTTAGGCAACACTTATTACAAGCTGAACAATGTGCCTGAAAGTATCTATTATTACGAAAAGGCACTGCAGCTTGACCCTGAAAATGCCGATGCAAAAAACAATCTGATATTTGCTAACCAAATGAAAGTAGATGCCATCACCCCCCTACCCAAAACGTGGGTGCGCCAACTAAGCGATGGTATCGTAGGGCTTTTTAGCGCTCATACGTGGGCGGTACTTTCGATTATAGGAGTTTTTGCTTTTGTGTTGAGTTTTTTGCTCTACTATTTCGTAGAGCGCACTGCACTAAAGCGCACTTTTTTCAGTCTGATGTTAGTATTTTTGTTTTTTGCGATAGGTAGTTACACCTTAGCGCACTTCTGCCATAAGCAAGTTAGCCAAACACAATACGCTATTCTTTTTGACAAAACCGTACGCGTATTTTCAGATGCTAATGCCTACAGCAGCGAGGTAATGCAGCTGCACGAAGGTACAAAAGTAGAGATTATAGAAGATGCTAAAGACTGGGTAAAGATACGGTTGGTTAATGGCAAAACAGGCTGGACAAAAGTAAGCTGTCTTAGAAAACTGTAAGTAACTTTTGGAGGCTTTGGTCAGGGGTAAGACCGTCCATAGCAATAATATGGGTAGCCTGAGCGTAGTACGGATTGCGGTCGAATAGATGCTTGCGAATGAATTCTTCTAAATCTATCTCCTTGATTTGGGCGAGCAGAGGTCGGTGGTCTTTCTCCTGCAAAAGACGCTGGGTAAGGGATTGAGGTTGGTATTTTAGATAAATACTCGTTGCCCCAGAGGCTTTGATAAGGGGCATATTATTGCCAAAGCAAGGCGTACCTCCGCCTAAAGAAAGTACCATATCCTCTTCTTTTTGGAGGACTTCTTGCAAGTAAAGCGCTTCTTTCTTGCGGAAATAAATCTCTCCTTTATTTTTAAAAATATTGGGTACGGAGCATTTTTCACGCTCAGCGATATAGGCATCGAGGTCGACGAAAGAAATGTTTTTAGCAGTGGCGAGGGCTCTTCCGAGGGTAGATTTACCGCTTCCCATATAGCCAATAAGAATTATTTTCATTTTATAAACTGTTGTATAGTAAGGGTTTGAAAAAATTATTTAAAATAAAGTGCAAAAATAATACTTTTTTTCTTGGTACATAAAAAAAATGTTGTATCTTTGCACCCGCAAACAAGGAAATACTTTTGAGTAAAACCGACTCGGTAGCTCAGCTGGTAGAGCACGACACTCTTAATGTTGGGGTCCTGGGTTCGATCCCCAGCCGGGTCACTAAGGATTTTAAAAGTTTGTTTTTCATTTTATTGATGACTTGGTAGCTCAGTTGGTAGAGCACAACACTTTTAATGTTGGGGTCCTGGGTTCGAGCCCCAGCCAGGTCACATAGTTATACAGTTTGTT
>NZ_KN389992.1:1996-11905 GCF_000213295.2 Capnocytophaga sp. oral taxon 329 str. F0087 | reverse complement strand
TTTATTTGATGACTTGGTAGCTCAGTTGGTAGAGCACAACACTTTTAATGTTGGGGTCCTGGGTTCGAGCCCCAGCCAGGTCACATTTTTTAATGTTAGTAGCCTACGTGGAGAAATTGGTAGACTTGCCATCTTGAGGGGGTGGTGCTCGTTAGGGCGTGCTGGTTCGAATCCAGTCGTAGGCACATTGCTACTCCATAATATGGCTTATTTATAAAATAAAGACTTTGAGAAAGTTGAAACTTTTTTAAGGTCTTTTTCTTTTAATCTTTCGACTTTTGTCTTCCATACTTCTTATTTTACACTCTCTTTTTCATTTTTAACATTTATCAGCTTTTTTGTTAAAAAAAACAAGTTTTCTTGTGCGTTTAATTTTCTTTTTATAACTTTGCGAAAGAATTTAAAACTAATAGACTATGGAACGTACAGCCAAATTAATCTTTGAAGGAAAAGAATTTGAATTTCCTATTGAAGTAGGAACTGAAAACGAAAAAGCTATCAACATTGAGAAGCTACGTGCCCTCACGGGGCTTATTACTTTAGATTCGGGGTATAAAAATACTGGATCTTGTAAGAGTGCCATCACTTTCTTAGATGGCGAGCGCGGTATATTGCGCTATCGCGGCTATAACATTGAAGATTTGGCAGCCAATGCCGAGTTTTTAGAGGTAGCCTATCTGCTTATCTTTGGCGAACTCCCTACTGCTGAAGAGTACGACCACTTCAAAAAAACCATTCACAAGTACACTATAGTGCACGAGGATATGCGCCACATTATTGATGGCTTTCCTAGATCAGCACACCCTATGGGGGTACTCTCTTCGGCTACTAGTGCACTTACCGCTTTCAATCCTGTGCCTGTGAATGTGAAATGTAATAAAGATGTGTATCAAGCTGTCTGCAAGGCTATCGCTAAATTTACCATTATCGCTACGTGGGTGTACCGCAAACGCGAAGGATTACCTCTGAATTATTACAAAAATTCTACGGGGTATATAGAAAATATCTTGCGTTTGTTCTTCGAAATCCCTTCTGAGGAGTACTCTATCAATCCTACTATAGTAAGCGCGCTAAACAAGCTGCTTATACTACACGGCGACCACGAACAAAACTGCTCGACTTCTACCGTGCGCTTAGTAGGTTCGTCGGAAGCAGGACTTTTTGCAAGTATTTCATCGGGGGTTTCTGCCCTATGGGGACGTCTGCACGGAGGAGCTAACCAAGCGGTGATAGAGATGCTTGAAGAGATAAAAGCTGACGGAGGCGGCGTAGATAAGTTTATCAACAAAGCTAAAGACAAAAACGACCCATTTAGATTAATGGGCTTCGGACACCGCGTGTATAAGAACTTCGACCCACGTGCTAAAATCATCAAAAAAGCAGCTGATGATGTACTACACGCTTTAGGTATAGACGACCCTATTTTTGACATTGCTAAACATTTGGAAAAAGTGGCCTTAGAAGATGAATACTTCAAAAGTCGTAACCTCTACCCTAATGTAGATTTCTACTCTGGTATTATCTACAAAGCATTGGGTATGCACTTAGAGATGTTTACGGTGCTCTTCGCCATCGGAAGACTCCCTGGTTGGATTGCACAATGGAAAGAAATGAGGCAAGGAGGCGAGCCTATAGGCAGACCTCGCCAAATATACACTGGTGCTAAAGAAAGAGCCTTTGTAGCTTTAGACAAACGATAACCCAAAGCCTCTAAAATTATGAAGCAAATCATCTATACCCAAACAGACGAAGCTCCTTTTTTAGCTACTCATTCGCTATTGCCTATTATTCAGCGATTTTGCCAATCGTCAGATGTACATTTTGAACTAAAAGACATCTCGCTGGCAGGGCGTATTTTGGCAGCTTTCCCTGATTTTTTAAAGGAAGAACAGAGAGTGGAAGATGCGCTACAGCAGCTGGGCGAATTGGCTAAAAAGCCTGAAGCTAATATTATCAAGCTGCCCAATATCAGTGCCTCTGTACCACAGCTAAAAGCAGCTATAGCCGAGCTACAAGCACAGGGCTATGCGCTGCCTGACTATCCTGAAGAAGCAATTTCGGAAGTAGAGAAAAGCATCAAAGAGCGATATGATAAGGTGAAAGGTAGTGCTGTAAATCCTGTGCTAAGAGAGGGTAACTCTGACAGGCGAGCCCCTAAGGCAGTAAAGCAATACGCCAAAACACACCCACATAGTATGGGAGCGTGGGAAAGCCTCTCAAAAACGGCTGTTGCTACTATGCAGGAAGGCGATTTCTACCATAACGAGCAGTCCGTAACCTTTGATAAAGCTGATAAAGTACGCATTGAACTACACACCTCCCAAGGGAAGGTAATCAGTATGAAAACTGATATAGCGGTACAAGCCAAAGAGATTATTGATGCTACCCTAATGAGCAAAAAAGCGTTACTTTCTTTCTATAAAGAACAATTTGCTCGTGCTAAAAAAGAAGGTCTTTTGTTATCATTGCACCTAAAAGCTACGATGATGAAAGTGTCAGACCCTATCCTTTTTGGTTATGCCGTCGAAACCCTCTTTGCCCCCATACTCAGTAAGTATGCCGACACCTTTAAGGCTATAGGGGTGAATGTACGCAATGGCCTTTCAGACTTACTGACAAAAGTAAGCACCTTGCCTGCTGATACACAGAAAGCTATACAACACGACCTAGATGAAGTATGGGCTAACGCTCCTGCTATTGCAATGGTAAATTCGGAAAAAGGCATCAGTAACCTACACTACCCTAACGATGTGATAGTAGATGCCTCAATGCCTGCTATGATACGCAATTCGGGCAAAATGTGGAACGCAGAAGGCAAAGCACAAGATACCTTAGCTGTATTGCCCGACAGCAGTTACGCTGGCATTTACCAAGTAGTGATAGACTTTTGTAAGGAGCACGGTGCTTTTGACCCACGCACAATGGGCTCGGTAGCCAACGTAGGACTAATGGCACAGAAAGCTGAAGAGTACGGCTCGCACGACAAAACCTTTGAAGTGCCTGAAGAAGGAGAAATGCAAGTAATTGGTGAGAGTGGCACTATATATTTATCGCAACGTGTAGCTGCGGGCGACATCTGGCGTATGTGTATGGTGAAAGATGCTCCGGTAGAAGATTGGGTAAAGCTTGCGGTGAAACGCGCTAAAGCTACTAATACCCCTGCTATCTTCTGGCTTGATGCAAAACGAGCTCACGATGCTGAACTTATCAAGAAAGTGAAGCAGTACCTTAGCAAGTGTGATACGGAAGGGTTAGATATACAAATACTCGCTCCTGAAGCTGCCATACTCTTTACCTTAGAGCGTACTAAAAAAGGCGAGGATACTATATCAGTAACCGGCAATGTTTTGCGCGATTACCTTACTGATTTATTCCCTATCTTAGAATTAGGCACGAGTGCTAAAGTACTTTCGATAGTACCGTTAATGAACGGAGGGGGATTGTTTGAAACAGGTGCTGGAGGTTCTGCCCCTAAATTAGCAGAACAGCTTTTTGCTGAAAATCACCTGCGCTGGGATTCGTTAGGCGAGTTTTTAGCTTTAGGTGCCTCATTAGAGCATTTTGCTACTACCTATCAGAATACAAAAGCATTGGTGTTAGCCCAAACCCTTGATGAGGCAACGGGTAAAGTATTGGAGAACAACCGCTCACCAGAGTCGGCAGTAGGTACTTTAGACAATAGAGGAAGTCATTTTTACTTAGCTCTCTATTGGGCTGAAGCCTTAGCTGCTCAAAAACAAGACAAAGCATTAGCTGAAGAGTTTGCCCCCATAGCTAAAGCCCTTGCTACAAACGAAAAGGCTATCATAGCTGAACTGACAACAGTACAAGGGCAAAAAATAGACTTACACGGCTATTATCACCCTAGTACAAAGCGCACTTCGGCAGTAATGCTTCCTAGCAGTACTTTTAGGAGTATTTTAGGACTATAAGACAACTACAAAAAACACTAATAACAACTTAAAACTAACTATTATGGCATTTGACATTGAAATGATCAAAAAGGTATATGCCCATATACCCAAAAGAGTAGATAAAGCACGAGAAATAGTAGGAAGACCACTAACATTAGCTGAAAAAATACTATATGCACACCTATGGGAGGCTACCCCACAGAAAGCCTTTGAACGCGGCAAAGATTATGTAGATTTTGCCCCAGACCGCATAGCCTGTCAGGACGCTACTGCGCAAATGGCACTACTGCAATTTATGCACGCGGGTAGTGCAAAGGTAGCCGTACCCACTACAGTACACTGCGACCACCTTATTCAGGCAAAAGTAGGTGCTGCCACCGACCTTAAGGTAGCTACTGAACAATCTAAAGAAGTATTTGACTTCCTTTCGTCAGTATCGAATAAGTACGGCATCGGGTTTTGGAAACCTGGAGCCGGTATTATTCACCAGATTGTATTAGAGAACTACGCTTTCCCTGGGGGAATGATGATAGGTACCGACTCGCACACCGTAAATGCAGGTGGTTTAGGTATGCTGGCAATAGGCGTAGGAGGTGCTGATGCTGTAGATGTAATGGCAGGAATGGCGTGGGAACTTAAATTCCCTAAACTGATAGGAGTAAAACTGACCGGAAAACTCAGTGGATGGACAGCCCCTAAAGATGTTATCCTAAAAGTAGCTGACCTGCTAACTGTAAAAGGAGGCACTGGAGCTATAGTAGAATACTTTGGTGAGGGTGCTCAATCGTTGTCGTGCACTGGTAAAGGTACCATTTGCAATATGGGTGCTGAAATAGGAGCTACAACCTCTACTTTTGGCTATGATGATGCTATGCGTCGCTATCTGCGTGCCACTGGTAGAAAAGAAGTAGTAGAAGCTGCTGACAAGATTGCCCCTTACCTAACTGCCGACCCTGAAGTATATGCCAACCCAGAAAAGTACTTTGACCAACTGATAGAAATCGACCTAAACACACTCGAACCTTATATCAATGGGCCTTTCACCCCTGATAGAGGTACCCCTGTATCTAAAATGAAAGAAGTGGCTAAAGAAAACGGTTGGCCCATAAAAGTAGAATGGGGATTGATAGGCTCTTGTACCAACTCATCATACGAAGATTTGACCCGTGCTGTATCAGTAGTTAAGCAAGCGGCTGCCTTAGGTATTACACCTCAAGCCTCTTTTGGTATCAACCCTGGTTCTGAGCAAATACGTTATACAGTACAGCGTGATGGCATCATAGAAGCTTTTGAACAATTAGGCACTAAAGTTTTTACTAATGCTTGTGGCCCTTGTATAGGGCAGTGGAGTCGTGAGGGGGCTGAAAAACAAGAGAAGAACACCATAGTACACTCTTTTAACCGCAACTTCTCTAAACGTGCTGACGGCAACCCTAATACTCACGCTTTTGTAGCCTCACCTGAAATGGTAGCTGCTCTTGCCATAGCTGGTAGGTTAGACTTCAACCCTATAACTGACAGCCTACTCAACAACAAAGGAGAAGCTGTTAGGTTTGCCCCACCAGAAGGAGAAGAGTTACCCGCTAAAGGGTTTTCGGTAGACGACCCTGGTTATCAGGCTCCAGCTGCTGATGGTAGCCAAGTGCAGGTGATAGTATCGCCTACTTCTTCGCGCTTGCAATTGCTCTCGCCTTTCCCTGCTTGGGACGGCAAGAACATCACAGGAGCAAAGCTACTTATCAAGGCTCAAGGCAAATGCACTACTGACCACATATCGATGGCAGGACCTTGGCTGAAGTATAGAGGGCATTTAGACAATATCTCTAACAATATGCTTATAGGAGCTGTAAATGCCTTTAATGGTAAGACTAACTATGTGAAAAACCAGTTGACGGGCGAGTATAACGAAGTACCTAAAGTGCAACGAGCCTACAAGGCAGCAGGTATCCCCAGCATAGTAGTAGGTGACCAAAACTACGGTGAGGGCTCCTCTAGAGAACACGCTGCTATGGAGCCACGCCATTTAGGGGTAAAAGCAGTATTAGTAAAGTCGTTTGCGAGAATTCACGAGACTAACCTGAAGAAACAAGGTATGTTAGCCCTCACCTTTGCTAATGAGGCTGATTATGACAAAATACAAGAAGACGATGTAATCAACTTTTTAGACCTTACTGATTTTGCACCTAATAAGCCTTTGCACTTAGAATTCGTACATAGTGATGGTAGCAAAGATATAATAAAATGCCTCCATACCTATAACGACTCGCAAATAGCTTGGTTTAGAGCTGGTAGTGCTCTAAACTTAATTGCAGCAAAAAGTAAATAATTCATAGCATATCAACGAAAAAGAGCCTTGCAAATGGTTTTGCAAGGCTCTTTTTTATTCAAAATTATCAATCTCTACTTTCAAGTTGTTAATGATAAAATCTTGTCGGTCGGGGGTGTTTTTGCCCATATAAAAATCTAAAAGCTGTTCGATATGAATGGTTTTGTCGAGCATTACAGGATCTAAACGAATGTCTTCGCCTATAAAATCTTTAAACTCATCTGGAGAAATTTCGCCCAACCCCTTAAAGCGAGTTATTTCTGGTTTCCCTTTGAGCTTCGCTATAGCAGCTTGCTTTTCTTCTTCACTATAACAATATATTTTCTCATTCTTATTGCGGACACGGAAAAGAGGCGTTTGCAGTATATACAAATGTCCTTCTTTGATAATCTCGGGGAAAAACTGCAAAAAGAAAGTGGTAAGTAGCAAGCGGATGTGCATTCCGTCGACATCGGCATCGGTGGCAATGACAATGTTATTATAACGGAGATCATCCATAGAGTCTTCAATATTTAAAGCAGCTTGCAAGAGGTTAAACTCCTCGTTTTCATAGACTATCTTCTTTGTCATTCCGTAGGTATTCAGAGGCTTACCTCGCAACGAAAAGACCGCTTGGGTATTGACATCGCGGGACTTAGTGATAGAGCCCGAAGCCGAATTTCCCTCTGTAATAAACAGCGTACTCTGTAAATTGCGTTTGTCTTTTGTATCTGTAAGATGTATGCGGCAATCGTTTAGTTTTTTATTGTGTAAGTTTGCTTTTTTAGCTCTTTCTTTAGCTAATTTTCTGATACCAGCAAGGTCTTCACGTTCGCGTTGCGCTTCCATAATTTTGCGCAAAATAGCATCAGCTACTTCGTTGTTCTTATGTAGATAATCATCTAAATGACGGGTTACAAAATCGTTGATATAGGTGCGCACTGAGGGCATCCCCTCGCCCATTTCGGTAGAACCAAGCTTTGTTTTGGTTTGGCTTTCGAATACAGGCTCCATCACTTTGATAGAAAGCCCTGCGATGATAGACTTGCGCACATCGGAAGGGTCGAAGTTCTTTTTATAAAAATCGCGGATGGTCTTTACATATGCCTCTTTGAAAGCATTGAGGTGCGTACCCCCTTGTGTAGTGTTTTGTCCGTTTACAAAAGAATAATACTCCTCGCTGTACTGGGTTTTGCTATGCGAAATAGCCACCTCGATATCCTCGCCTTTGAGGTGAATGATTGGATAAAGGAAATCCTCTTCGTTATTGTTTTCGGTGAGGAGGTCTTTGAGTCCGTTTTCGGAATAGTATTTTTCGCCGTTATAATTAATCGTAAGCCCAGGGTTGAGGTATACGTAGTTTTTGAGCATACGCACTACGTATTCGTTGCGAAATTTGAAGTTTTTGAAAATGGTATCATCAGGAATAAAAGCAACACTCGTCCCTCGTCTTTTCTGAGTTTCTTCTATCGGAGACTCTTCTTTAATAATTCCCCTTTCAAAAGAAGCTGACTTAGTTTGGTTGTCGCGTACTGATTCGACTTTAAAATAAGACGAAAGAGCATTTACTGCCTTAGTACCCACCCCATTAAGTCCGATAGACTTTTTGAAAGCACGCGAATCGTACTTGCCCCCAGTATTCATTTTAGAGACTACATCGACTACCTTGCCCAAAGGAATACCGCGCCCATAGTCGCGTACTTCTACCTTATTATCACTGATTTTTACATCGATAGTCTTTCCGGCACCCATAATAAACTCGTCTATACTGTTATCGAGTACCTCTTTGAGAAGTACGTAGATACCATCATCGGCAGAAGAGCCATCGCCGAGCTTTCCGATATACATACCGGGGCGCAAACGCACGTGCTCTAAGGGGTCGAGCGTTTGGATACTGTCTTCGTCATATCTTATTTCTTCCATAATGATTTTTATATGTTCGGGGGGCAAAGATACGAACTAATTTGCCAATTTGCCAACTTGCTAATGAGATTTTTTGCCTAATAAGTCGTTTATTAGACAATTATTCTTCGCTCATTTATTGCTAATCCTTCGCTAATTGTTCGCTCTTCCTATATCCTTCCTATATCGATTGTATAGGGAAGATGGCTGGAGAATTTTTTTCTAAGTTTTGCATTTACCAAAGAAAGTTGTATCTTTGTGGCATCAAATTATAAAACGATAAAAAACGATGAATACCCAACAACTTACTGACCTTACTACCCAAGTGCGTAGGGATATATTGCGAATGGTACACAAGGTAAATTCGGGACACCCTGGTGGCTCTTTGGGCTGCGCTGAGTTCTTAGTATGCTTGTACAACGAGGTGATGGACTTTAAACTGCCTTTTAGTATGGATGGCAAAGATGAAGACCTTTTCTTCCTTTCTAACGGACATATTTCGCCTGTATTCTACAGTGTGCTGGCTCGTAGAGGGTTCTTCCCTATAAAAGAACTCAACACTTTTCGCTTGCTTAATTCGCGTTTGCAAGGACACCCTACTCCGCACGAAGGTTTGGAGGGCGTACGTGTGGCTTCGGGCTCTTTAGGACAAGGGCTTTCGGTAGCTATAGGAGCGGCTTTGGCTAAGAAACTAAACGGCGATAAGCATTTGGTTTATACCCTACACGGCGATGGCGAGCTACAGGAAGGACAGATATGGGAGGCGGCAATGTACGCTGGTGGCAAAGGGGTGGATAACCTCATCGCTACGGTTGATTACAACCAAAAACAGATTGATGGTCCTACTGATAAGGTACTGCCTTTGGGTGACCTTCGCGCTAAATGGGAAGCCTTTGGTTGGCAGGTAATCGATATTGAAAAGGGCAACGATATTAGTGCTATCTTGAAAGGTTTGGCGGAAGCTAAAGCGCTGACTGGCAAAGGGAAACCTGTTTGTATTTTGCTACATACCGAAATGGGTAATGGTGTAGATTTTATGATGGGTACTCACGCTTGGCACGGCAAGGCTCCTAATGACGAACAATTAGCGAAAGCTCTGGCTCAGAATGCTGAAACGTTGGGAGATTACTAATTTGTCGATTTGCCGATTTGCAGATTTGTCGATTAGCAGATTAGAAATTGACATTTATGAAAAACCTAATCAAAAGTATATAGGGTTAAGTTAAGAATTATAAAAAGAGCAAATCAGCTTATCGCTACTAAGGTAGAGGAAAGTCTGGACACCACAGAGCATCATAGCGGGTAACGCCCGTCCGCCGCGAGGCGAGGACAAGTGCAACAGAAAGAATGTATGGGTAATGCCATAGTGAAATCAGGTAAACTCTATGAGGTGCAACGCCGCGTAAACCAGCGTTTGAGGGTTGCTCGCCCAATTGTTGGAGGGTAGGCGGTTAGAGCTAATGAGCAATTATTAGTCGAGATAAATGATAAGCACTTATCATTACTGATAAGAACAGAATCCGGCTTATGATTTGCTCTTTTTTATTGAAATACAAAAAAAGAGGCTGTCATCGTAATGATGACAGCCTCTTTTTGCATTTATTAGGTTTTCCTATCGTTTAAGATATAACCAACCTACTTCGCTTCGTTTTTGTCTATTCTCATCGACGTATTCGATGACATAATAGTAAGTACCTTGTGGTAACTTATCAGAAGTTTCTACTACTACCCTACCATTAGAGAAGCCTCTAAATACGCGAGTTACGTTGTTATAACCTTCTGCTTCAA
>NZ_KN389992.1:1017-1556 GCF_000213295.2 Capnocytophaga sp. oral taxon 329 str. F0087 | reverse complement strand
AAATACGCGAGTTACGTTGTTATAACCTTCTGCTTCAAACACTTTTACTCCCCAACGGTTATAAATACGTACCACATTATCTGGGTAACGATTTATGCCGCCGATATGGAAGTGTTCGTTCTTACCATCATCGTCTACCGACATACCATTATAAGGTATTAACTTGCTTATTACCTCAATAGTCACGGTAGCTGAAGCACAGCCATCGGTATTGCAAAGCTCATACACAAAGGTATCAATACCCTCAAAACCTGTATGAGGACGATATTCGATAGTGCCATCAGGGTTTACTACTGTTGTACCATTAGTAGGATTTGTCACTACATTAGGTGCTGTAGCTCCGTTTGGCGTATCGTTAGCCAGTACATTCACCACTACTGGTGTATCTATAGGAGTAGTTGTACGATCATCAGCTGCTATTGGCAATACTGGTGTAGTGCTAGTGGTTGTACCTGTTACCGTTACTACTATGTTAGCGTTATCGCATACCGTTGAACTTGCTACTGCACAAATCTTATAGCTGATGGTATAAGTACCCG
>NZ_KN389992.1:0-598 GCF_000213295.2 Capnocytophaga sp. oral taxon 329 str. F0087 | reverse complement strand
ACCTGTTACCGTTACTACTATGTTAGCGTTATCGCATACCGTTGAACTTGCTACTGCACAAATCTTATAGCTGATGGTATAAGTACCCGCTGGGGTATTAGGTGCTACCGTTATCGTGCCGTTAGGATTCAAGGTGAAGCCTGTTGGAGTAGCCATAGTCCAAGTAAGCGTTACTGAGCTAACACTTGGGTTTGGTATGCCGTTTAGCTTATCGTTAGTAAGTACACTTGAGGTGGTTCCTCCGGTAGTGCTACTTACTGTGGCTACATCGTCATTAGCTTCAATAGTTGTTGGCGTGGTTGTACTTGTTGTTGTACCAGTTACCGTTACTACTATGTTAGCAGTATCGCATACCGTTGTACTTGTTACTGCACAAATCTTATAGCTGATAGTATAAGTACCCGCTGGGGTATTAGGTGCTATCGTTATCGTGCCGTTAGGATTCAAGGTGAAGCCTGTTGGAGTAGCCGTAGTCCAAGTAAGCGTTACTGAGCTAACACTTGGGTTTGGTACGCCGTTTAACTTATCGTTAGTAAGTACACTTGAGGTAGTTCCTCCGGTTGTGCTACTTACTGTGGCTACATCGTCATTAGCTTCA
>NZ_KN389991.1:46431-64173 GCF_000213295.2 Capnocytophaga sp. oral taxon 329 str. F0087 | reverse complement strand
GGGTTACTTATGCTCCTATCACCGATGCCGAAGCAATGCAAGCACTGCTATTCACCACTCGCAAAGAGGGTATTATACCTGCTATAGAAAGTGCTCACGCTTTAGCCTACTTAGAAAAATTATGTCCAACCCTTGACAAAAGACAAACGATAGTAGTAAATGTATCGGGTAGAGGTGACAAGGATATGCATACTGTATTTTCAATACTTAAAGGAGAAAAATATGACTAAATCTATATCTGAAATTTTTGCAGGAAAAGAAAAAGTAAATATCGGTTATATAGTAGCTGGGTATCCTAACCTCAGCTTTACAGAAGAATTTTTGAGGAAGTTAGACCAGTCGGCACTTGATATGCTTGAAATAGGCATTCCTTACTCCGACCCTTTAGCAGACGGCAAGCTGATAGCTGAAGCCTCATTTGCTGCCTCGCAAGCGGGGGTTACTACCGATGTAGTATTTGACCTACTCGAAAAGGTAAAGGGGGAGGTACACAAGCCTTTGCTCTTCTTAGTATATTACAACCTGCTTTTTGCCTATGGAGTGGAGGCTTTTGTACAACGATGTACCGAAGTAGGTATTAGTGGGCTTATCATTCCCGACCTACCTTATGAAGAAGCGACTGCCATACTACCTGTACTGAAAGCCCATAATATAGCTTTTATTCCTTTAGTAAGTGTAACCTCGGGGGCTCGTATTGCTCAGATAGTGCGCTTAGGTGAAGGCGGTTTTATATATGCTGTGGGGTCATTAGGTGTAACAGGTAGCAAGCAGGTAAGTTTAGACCGTTTGCAACGCTTCACTGACGAAATTAGGCAACACACCTCATTGCCTATTGCTTTGGGCTTTGGCATTAAAACTCATAGTGATGTGGAGACAATGCGTCACTATGCCGATGGGGTAATAGTAGGCACCAGCATCGTGGCCTATACCCAAAACAATAGCGTAGATAGTGTAATAAGTGAAATAGGGAAGATTTTTGGTTAGAAAATCAGTGCTATTCTTTTTCTTCTTTTAGAAGATAGGGTCTTAGTACTGATGTCCAGAGTTTGTAGCCTTCGGCATTCATATGTAGGTTGTCTTCTTTATAAATATTGGTGCGCAGAGAGCCTGCCTCGTCATACATTACGTGGGTAATATCGAGGTAAGTATAGCCTTGTAGAGAAGCGTTTTGCTGTAGGAGGGCATTGACAAGTTGCTGGTCTTTGAGTTCGTGTGCCTTAGCTGGGGAAGGTTTTAACGACACTACCCATAAGGTAGCTGTAGGATACTCCTCTTTTAGGCGAGCTATGAATATTCTGAACAAATCGAAGCACTTTACCGCATTTACCCCCTCTTTATGCGTACCCAAATCGTTTTCTACATATAGCACTATCTGCTTAGGTTGATAGCCTTGCGCTATCACAGGGTAGTTATACAGCATATCGCGCAAAGTAGCCCCTCCGTACGAACGGCGTATAATCTTTAAAGGAGCAAAATCTTGTTCGATTGTGTCCCACATATTAATAGTTGAACTGCCCAGAAAAAGCACATCGCAACTGAGGTCTTTCATACGCTTGTTTTGCTTCTGGTAGTAATCAATATCGCGCTGGTAACGCTTTATCCACTCCGCCTCATCGGTTTGTTCGAATGGGATAACTGTCTTGATCGTAATGGTAGGGGTTTCTGTTTGCTGAGTATTTTTATACTGCTGCCCTCTCGCCGTAAAACAACAAGCTAATAAATTCATTATTAATGTAATGTATTTTTTCATTTCTAACTATCTTAAAACTCTAATTCCGTTTGGGTGCCACTGTTTTCATTCTCTGTAGATGCTATTATCTCTTCATCACCTAAATCTTCTACTGTTTCCTCTTCTTGGGGTTCTTCATAAGGGAGAGATTCAAGAGTATTGATGGTTTTCACCTTGTCGGTAGTGAGTTGATTGCCCAATGCCTTAATACCTTTTACGCTGATAAACTCTTCTAAATTGACCGTAAGGTTCTCTTTCTCCTTGCCTTTTTCTTTAGTGAATACTACCTCAGCCATAGGTCGCCAGTCGGCAGAGACAAAGAGTAATTGTGATTTAGGATGCTCAGTAATTACTAACTCTTCGCGGTTTTCGTTCTCTACCACAAAGCGTTTTACAAATACACGTTCCTTCTCACCATCGTAGTAAATCACCGAAATAGGCTTCTCAGGCACCCACTTCTCCATTACCAAGATGTTATTATCAAAATGCAAACTCAATTCGGGTATAATGGTTTTTACTAATCCCTCTTTGGTGATAAGCAACATACGGTCATCGCCTTTGAAAGCACCGAGTAACTTGCCTCTCTCTTCGGTATTGAGACGCCTTACAATGTCGTCAAACCATATCTTGCGAGGCTTGAGGGTTGATACGCCTTTCTCTTTCAGCTCAATGCGCTTAATAGCGTACTTGCTAACAAGATTACCTTTCACGCCACGCCCTTTGATGAGGGTGTCGGCAAAATCTATATCCCAACGCAGTTTTCGCAAAGTACCTAACTGACGCAGGTTTACGGTTACGACTTCGGCTTCGCCATTAGGATTAGCCGTAAAATAGAGCACTCGACTCTCTTTGTGCTGGGGTATCAACTCATATTTCTTATCGCGGGTAATACCCGTTACGTTGAAGCGCTTGATATACGAGAAGCCGGTTTGTCCGTCTTTGTATATCATATTGTAGATGGTGCGCTTGTCGTCTTTCTTAAACACTGCTACGTGTATAATATTCTTCTCTATATACTGTTTTTCAGCTACTTTGGTAACGTACATCGCACCGCTTTCGGTAAAGACTATCACATCGTCTATCTCGCTGCAATCGCCTACGTACTCGTCTTTGCGCAAACCTGTACCGACAAAGCCTTCTGCACGATTGACATACAATTTGGTGTTGCGCACCACTACTTTAGTCGCCTCGATAGTGTCGAACACACGTATCTCAGTCTTGCGTTCGCGCCCTTTGCTATAGGTTTTCTTAAGTCGCTCGAAATGCGCAATAGCATAATCGACTAAGTGCGCTAAATGGTTCTTCACCTCCTCGATATCGGCTTCTATTTTTAGCATCTGCTCTTCAGCGCGATAGGTATCGAAGTTGGTGATACGAATCATCGGTATTTGGGTAAGGCGTTCTAAATCGTCATCGGTAATTTCGCGTAGCAAATCCTTTTTGAAAGGCTCAAAACGGTCATAGAGGTATTGGTATAAAAGCTCTTTATTTTTGTACTTTTTATCTTTGAAGTTGATATACATCTCTTCTCTGATGAATATCTTTTCTAAAGAGGCTTTATGCCATTGCAAATGCAACTCCTCTAAGGTGATTTCTAACTCTTGTTTGAGTATATCGACAGTGCGGTCGGTACTGCGGCGTAACACCTCAGATACTGTTAAAAAATGCGGCTTATTGTCCTCAATCACACAAGTGATGGGCGAAATAGCCGTCTCGCAAGCGGTAAAAGCATAGAGGGCATCGATGGTTTTATCAGGTGAAGAACCATTAGGAAGGTGCACCAATATCTCTACATCGGCCGCTGTATTATCATCTACTTTTTTTATTTTGATATTACCCTTATCATTGGCTTTCAGTATCGAGTCGATAAGGGTTTTGGTAGTAGTAGTAAAAGGTATTTCGTTGATAACGAGAGTACTTTTGTCTAACTGGGAAATCTTGGCACGCACTCTTACACGTCCGCCTCTTGCCCCATCGTTATAGCCGCTTACGTCCATAATACCCGCTGTGGGGAAGTCGGGGTAGAGCTCAAAAGGTTTTCCTTGCAAATAAGCAACCGAGGCATCGATAAGCTCAATAAAGTTATGAGGCAGTATCTTGGTAGAAAGCCCAACCGCTATCCCCTCAGTACCTTGTGCGAGTAGTAGGGGGAACTTGACCGGCAGGCTGATAGGTTCTCTCTTGCGTCCGTCATAGCTTGATTGCCATTCGGTTACTTTAGGGCTAAACACTACATCGAGAGCAAATTTAGAAAGTCGTGCTTCTATATAACGGGGCGCTGCGGCATCAGCCCCTGTTAGGGTGTTGCCCCAGTTACCTTGGGTATCGATAAGCAGTTCTTTCTGACCGATTTGCACTATCGCATCGCCTATACTCGCATCACCGTGGGGGTGGTACTGCATAGTGTTACCCACTACGTTGGCCACCTTATTGTAGCGACCATCGTCTAACTCTTTGAGGGAGTGCATAATACGACGCTGTACGGGTTTGAAACCATCTTCTATAGCAGGCACCGCTCGCTCTAAGATTACGTAAGAGGCGTAATCTAAGAACCAGTCTTGGTACATACCGGTTATCTTGATGATGCTGTCATTAGGATGCGCAGCACTAGTTTGAAGCTCATTTTCTTCCATTTTGCTCTTTTATCTAATATCGAGGTATTTGTGCATTTGCAGTGAGGCACGCCACTGTGGGTGCGTCATTACATAATCTACTATTTTAGGGATTACTATTGCTGATTTGCTCCACTCTGGCTGTAGGTATAGCAGGCAGTCGGGTGATACTTGGGCTGCCATCTCTTCAGCAAAAAGAAAATCATTGTTGTTATAGATGACCATTTTTAGCTCGTTTGCCTGCTGTAGTACCCCGCCTACTGGTCGCTTTATTTTTTTAGGTGATAGGCATATCCAATCCCACGTACCTGAGAGAGGATGAGCGCCCGAAGTCTCTATATGAGTACGCGCTCCTCCTTCTCTGAGCAGAGCGGTGAGTTTATCGAGGTTCCACATCAGGGGTTCGCCCCCTGTGATGATGATAAGGCGAGAATGCTTTAGCGCTTCGGCTGCTATATCCTCGACCGGCACTATAGGGTGCGCCTCGGCTGCCCAGCTCTCTTTTACATCGCACCAATGGCAACCAACATCGCAGCCGCCTAACCTAATAAAGTAAGCGGCTGAACCCTTATAATACCCCTCACCTTGTAAGGAGTAAAAAGCCTCCATAAGGGGGAGCGCCTCCCCCCTATGCAAGGCTGTTAACTTATATTCGTCTAACATTTAATCTGCTTCTATTCGTAATTTGCTACGTCTAATATCCACGGGTCGGGTATCTCGGTATTCTCGCGAATTTCTTCTACTTTCTTCATCGCATCTTCATACTTATCAAAACGATCTACGTAGATAAAGTTAAGCACTTGGTCGCGGTTATAATACACCTTAGCATCATAACCAAAGTTTTTCATCTCTTCTACTCGCTTATTTACGTTATTGATATTGAGGAACACCCCTACTATTACGTAATATCCTTTTTCGGTATCTTTAGCCGTTAGCTTGGTAACCCTTGTACTGCGATATAGCTGAGTGATTTCTTTAGGGTTGTTTTCAATCTCTAAAGCAGTAAGGAACAAGAAGTATCTGTCGCGGCTGCGAGTATAGTTGAGGTCGAGCGAGGTGGCGTTATTAGGGATAAGATAACGATTTTCATTCTTAATATCCATACGGAAAAGGTCGAAGCCAAGCGTATTGAGACTGGCAGGTTTGCGCTGCGTTACCAAATCGTCATTCACGTTGATACTACTGTTGAAGAAGTTCTGCGCTGGACGCACTTTGCTCTCTAACGAAGTAGTTTTGCCGCTTTCGGGCACTGTAATCGACACGTTGTCGCCCATCATATTGAGGTCGCCCTCGAGGGTTACCCCCATAATACGGGTTTTGAAGTCATCTTCTTCAGGTGTTTTAAATCCTTTGAAGCTAAATGTCTTAGACTCTTCATTAGTAATAGCAGAAAAACCATCGTAAGTAATGATTTTCTTGACATTGCTATCAGGATTTTCGTATACTATCACCAATGCCCAGCCCGCAGCTGACCCTCCTTCTATCTGCCCAAGAGCAGCACGCACGTTTGCCACAGTATAGTCGCCAACTACTTTGGTAGCAGGGGCGAGCAACGAGGTAACATTAGCGTAATAGACATAAGGAGCCGCATTTTTTAGCTTTTCATCATTGATACCATCGTAGATAAGTTCGCCTGATATAGGCACATAGGCATTGATATCAGGGGTTTTAAATAATACGCTACTTGCCTCTTCGCGGTTTTTGTCTACCGGTATATTCTTAGTGCCGCGCAACACTCCGCTATTATACGGGTAAGTAGCTGCCCAATAAAGTCCGGCGTACGCCACCTTGCCCCCCGTACCGTCATAGCTGAAATGAGCGGTACTTGACGCAAAAGTATTGGGGTCGTTATCAACATCAATATACTGCATATCAAACTCGTCATTAAGTTTGGCTTTAGGCGAACGGTCGTTATAAGGGTCGTTAGGGCTTGCGCCTTTTTCTTTGCGGTTTATCACGTTGTTGCCTATTATCTTGATATCCCCCTTGATGAAGGTTTCGTACCTGATTTTGAAATCGGTATTTTGTGCCGCTGCAGGCATCAGAAGCCCTATAAGCGCTAATACGGTGATGAGATATTTCATTGGTTCAGAATTTGTTTGGCTATTCTGAGCGCCTCAGTACCTTGCTGTAGGGTGACCGTAGGTGTGGTGTTATTACGGATAGCATCAGCAAAAGATTCGAGTTCGTCTAAAATAGCGTTGTTATTGTGAATTTCAGGATATTCAAAGTAGATTTGCTTTCTTTCTCCCTCCGCATTTTGCAATATCATATCGAAGTCGCCTGCTACTTCAGGGGCTTCTTTCATCTTGACCACTTCCACTTTCTTTTCTAAGAAATCTACTGATATATAAGCGTTTCGCTGAAAGAATCGGCTTTTGCGCATATTCTTCATCGAGATACGGCTGGCTGTAAGATTGGCTACGCAACCGTTTTCAAACTCTATACGGGCATTGGTAATATCGGGCGAGTGGCTTATCACCATTGCACTGCTGGCTGATATGTGTTTCACCTTTGATTTTACCACACTCAGTATGACATCTATATCGTGTATCATCAGGTCGAGCACTACGGGCACATCAGTACCGCGAGGGTTGAACTCAGCTAAGCGGTGCGCCTCTATAAACATAGGCTCTTGTATCTGGTCGCGTACGGCAGTAAAGGCAGGGTTGAAGCGCTCTACGTGTCCGACTTGTCCTTTTACTTGGTGGGCTTCGGCTAAGGCGATGATTTGTTCAGCCTCTTCGACCGTAGTAGCGATAGGCTTTTCGATAAAAAGGTGCTTACCGGCTTTGATGATTTTTTCGGCACAAGCGAAGTGGTTGAGCGTGGGGGTTACCACATCGACCATATCGCAAGCAGCGATGAGGGCTTCGACACTATCAAAACGATGGTAGCCAAACTCTTGGCTTACCTTTTGAGCGTTAGCCTCATCGAGGTCGTAAAAACCTACCAACTCGTATTTATCGGATTGGTTTAGCAATCGCAAGTGTATTTTTCCGAGATGCCCTGCGCCGAGCACCCCTGCTTTTTGTTTTTCCATTTTTAGTATCCTATTTTAGCGCGTACCCTACGGAGGGTTTCGTCGGCTACTTTATGCGCTTTGGCAGCACCTTCCTTTAGGATAGCGTCCAATTCGTCTAAATGTGCCATAAAGTAAGCATAACGCTCGCGAGGGGTAGCAAATTGTTCTAATATCAGTTCGTAAAGAGCCTGTTTGGCCTGACCATAGCCGTAGCCTCCTGCACGATAGAGAGCTTCTATCTGCTGCACTTGGTCGTCAGTAGCCAATAGGCGATATAGTTTCATCACATTGCAGGTGGTGGGGTCTTTAGGGTCTTCTAAAGGCGTACTATCGGTTTGTATAGACATCACCTGCTTTCTGAGTTGTTTTTCAGGTAAAAAGATATTGATAAAGTTATGGCGCGATTTGCTCATCTTCTCGCCATCAGTACCAGGGATAATCATTATGCGCTCTTCAATCTTAGCCTGTGGTAGCACAAAAGTTTCGCCCATCTGGTGGTTGAAGCGAGAAGCTACATCGCGGGTGATTTCAAGGTGCTGTAATTGGTCTTTACCCACAGGTACGACCTCAGCATCGTAGAGCAATATGTCGGCTGCCATCAGCATAGGATAGGTGAAAAGACCGGCATTCACGTCTTGCAGATAGTCCATTTTATCTTTGAACGAATGGGCAAGCGTGAGGCGCTGATAAGGAAAAAAGCAACTTAAATACCACGAAAGTTCTGCCGTTTGAGGCACATCGCTCTGGCGGTAGAAAGTTACCTTATTGGTATCGAGACCGAAAGCTAACCACGTAGCTGCTACGCTATAAGTATTGGCGCGCAACTCCTCGCCATTTTTTATTTGAGTGAGCGAGTGCATATCGGCTATAAAGAGAAAAGATTCGTTAGCGGGGTCGGCAGCCATTTGCACTGCCGGACGTATAGCCCCGAGTATATTGCCCAAATGGGGGGTGCCTGTACTTTGAATACCTGTAAGTATACGAGCCATTTTAATTTGTCGATTTGTCGATTAGCCAATTTGTTAGTTTGCAGATTGACTAATAGGTTTAATTGGCGGCAAATATACAAAATTATTTTGAATTATGAATTATGTAGGCAAAACACACAAGATTATTTGAGTAAGAGCTGAGCGAGGGTAGCATATTTTTCTGGTTGGAGAAGGATTATTAGTCGTTTATACTTCGGTGATTGTTCGGTGATTGTTCGGTGTTCCTGTATTGTTCCTATATGGTTTGTATAGGGTAAGTGTATTTAGAAAATTTTTCTGGGAGAGAGATTGGGAGGGCTGAGAAGGCTGGGAGGATTGGGAAGGCTGGGAGGAATGGGGGCGTGGAAATAATTAATAAGTTTTTTTTGGACTTTAACATATTTTTTGTACTTTTGCCGCCGTCTCATAAGGGGTGCTGTAATAGGCTGAGATTATACCCATAGAACTTGAGCGGGTAATGCCGTTCAAGGAATGAAACTAAGCGTAAGGCTTGTTTTTGCTTTTGGGTAGCAGGAACAAGTCATTTTTTGTTTAATAACCACACCAAATAATTGCCTCTTTTATTTGTGAAAAAAACATTTTATTCAACAATGAAAAATGTACTTATGTACACCGCGCTATGCTTGTCGTCAGTGGCTATGGCGCAACAACCAATTGAGTCGGTTATGGACTCTATCCGTGAGCCTATACTGTTAGACGAAGTATTAGTGTCGGCAGTTAGGGCTAACCAAAAACTCCCTATCACTTTTTCTAATCTCTCAAAAAAAGAGATTAAAGCTAAAAACTTTGGGCAACAACTGCCTTTGCTGCTCAACCATCTGCCAAATGTGGTGAGCTATTCTGAAGACGGGGTAGGTTTTGGTTCTTCTTATATAAATGTGCGTGGTTCGGATATATACCGTACTAACGTAACTATCAACGGAGTACCGCTAAACGACTCGGAGTCGGGTGGGGTATTCTTTTACAATCTTTCGGATTTGGCTTCGTCAGCTGAAAACATACAGCTACAGCGCGGGGTAGGTACCTCTTCGAACGGAGCGGGTGCCTTTGGAGCGAGTCTTAATATACTAACGGAGGCTATTCAGCCAAAAGCAAGTGCTGAAATAGCAAATTTCTACGGTAGTTACAACACTCATAAACACGCTCTTAAATTTTCTACTGGTAAGATTAATGACCGTTTTGAGCTTAGTGGTCGTTTTTCGGTTATTAAAAGTGACGGCTACAGAGATAGAGGGTGGGCTAATCTCAAATCTTACTTTTTACAAGGGGCATACGCTTATGGGGGTACGCTTATCAAAGCTATTTTGTTAGGGGGAAAACAGCACGCCTATCTAACCTATTTAGGACTTGACAAAGCAACCTTGGCTAACGATAGACGCTATAATCCTGCAGGTGAATATACTGATGCTGCCGGCAATAAGCGTTTCTACGACAATGAAAGCGACAACTATCAGCAAGACCTCGCTCAACTGCATTGGTCGCAACAGTGGAATGAGTTTTGGCGTACCCAAATCGCTTTTCACTATACCAAAGGAAAGGGTTATTGGGAAAACTATGAGAAAGGTGCTTATTCTTGGATAGGGCTTCCTTCATTGGGTAATGATCCTGACGGGGAAGAAAAACAAGCTTACTATATTCACCAACAAGGACTTAATAATGATTTTTGGGGAACGACCTTTTCAGCTAATTATAAAAAGGATAATATAGATTTGTTAGTAGGAGGAGCTTTAAACCGCTATCAAGGGGCTCATATTAAAGATTTATTATGGGCTGAAAAAGCTTATACTTCATACAAAAACAATTATAGTTATGAAGGGCTTAACACCAAAGAAGAAGCATCAGGCTTTGCTAAACTGACCTATACTCTAAACTCAAAATGGAGTTTATTTGCTGATATGCAATTGCGCTATGTAAATTATGAGGCTAAAAAATACAAAGTAAACGAAGCTCTTTACAATTTCAACCCTAAAATGGGAGTTAGCTTTAACCTCAATCCAAACAATAGCTTTTATCTATCGTATGCACGCGCTACTAAAGAACCTAATCGTTCTGACTATAAAGATTATGCTAAAGAACTAAAAAAGAATGCTTTAGCTAAAAAACCTGTAGCTGAAAAACTAAATGATTTTGAATTAGGATGGCGTTATCAGAGTGATAAGGTAGTTTTGAACGTTAATGGTTATTATATGGGGTACCAAGACCAACTTATACCTACTGGTAAACTAAATGAAACAGGCTACCCTATCCGTGAAAATGTAGGAAGTAGCTACCGCTCAGGTATTGAGGCTGATGCGACTGTACACCTTTCTACCAAATGGATATGGCAACCTAATGTAGCTTTCAGTAAGAACATTACTAAAGACTACAAAACAGAGAAGAAAAAAGTTATTACCTATTGGGGTGATACTCAAATTTCATACTCACCAAGTGCTGTAATAGGTAATACAATTAGCTTCTTGCCTATAAAGAACTTTCAAGCAAGTCTTATTTCTAAATATGTAGGTAGCCAATATATTGATAACACACAGCGTGAAGAAGCTAAATTAGATGCTTATTTTGTAAACAACCTAAGTTTGCAATACGAATGGAACCCTAAACATACCTTTAAATCTGTTTTATTTTCAGTAATAGGAAACAATATCTTAAATGCTAAATACATACCTTATGGTAGTAATAAGTATGGAGAATCTTATATACCTGCTGCAGAAGCTCACTATTTGGCAGGTATAACCCTTTCATTCTAAGAGCAAAATACCTAAAGTTTAGGCATAAAAAAAGCTACCAATAATTGGTAGCTTTTTTTATGCCTTACTATATACTTTTATTGTTTAAACCTTTTGAATAGGGTCATTTCTTTTTCGCTGCTGCCTTTCTCTAATATTTCCTTGCGAAAACGAGTCGCTACTTCGGGGTTAAAAATACCAGCAGCTTCAAATATACCAAAAGCTTCTTTTTCTAACACTTCTGCCCATTTGTAGCTGTAATAACCTGCGGCATAGCCTCCGCTGAAAATATGTGAAAAGCCGGTAGATATACAAATCTCTTCAATAGGTGGAAACATCTGGGGTAATGATAGTGAATGCTCAAAGCCCTTGGTGCTTCGTATCTCGTCAGCATACTTCACACTATGCCAAGCCATATCGAGAATACCAAAGACCAACTGACGCACCGTTAGGAGTCCCTCCATAAACTTTTGTGCTTTCTTTATGCGGTGTACCCACTCCATAGGCAGAGGCTCGCCTGTTTGGTAATGGGTTGCAAATAGTCGTAGAGTTTCCTCTTCATAACACCAATTTTCCATCAGTTGGCTGGGTAGTTCAACAAAGTCGCGAGCTACATTAGTACCACTTAGGCTGGGGTAGGTTACGCGCGAAAGCATTCCGTGAAGGGCATGTCCAAACTCGTGAAAGAGAGTCGTAAGCTCATTAAATGTGAGCAGTGAGGGCTCTGTGTCCGTTGGACGGGTAAAGTTGCAGACTATTGATATATGAGGGCGCGAATCGTTGCCTTGTAGGTCGATATATTGGTCTTTGAAAGTAGTCATCCAAGCTCCATTGCGCTTGCCTGCACGAGGGAAGAAATCGGTGTAGAGCAATGCTACATAATTGCCCTCGGCATCGGTTACCTTGTAGGTTTGTACCTCTTGGTGGTACTTCTCGACCTCGTCAGTAAGCGCAAAATGCAGTCCGTATAGTTTTTTATTAGCTACTGCGAACATTCCTTGCACTGCTTTATCTAAAGCCAAATAGGGTTTTAACTGCTGGTCATCTATCTGATATTCCTCTTGTTTGAGCTTTTCAGCATAATAAGGAAAATCCCATTGCTGAAAATCATCTATTTTAGAGAATATGCGCAGCGTTTTTAGTTCTTGTTTGGCTAAAGGCAAGGCTTGCTCTAACAGCGATTGTAGAAAGTCGTTTACCTGCTGAGGGCTTTCTGCCATACGGTCTTCAAGCACAAAGGTAGCGTAATTCTCATAGCCCAATAGGCGTGCGCGCTCGCGGCGTAGCAAGCTGATTTGCCATACTATTTCCTCATTATTATACTCATTGTCATTAGCGCCTCTTTTGTGATAAGCTATGAAGAGTTTCCGGCGCAATTCGCGGTTATCAGCATACTTCATCACAGCAGTATAGAGCGGAAAGTCAAGGGTAAAAACCCAGCTCTCTAACTTGCGCTTTGCCGCTTCAGCAGTTGCCATTTGAAGAGCGTAATCGGGTAGCCCCGTTACCTCTATAGGGTTAGTGATATGTATGAAAAAAAGCTGGTTTTCAGCCAATAAGTTCTCTGAAAACTTTAGCTTAAGCGCTGCTAAATCTCTGTCTATTTCGCGCAGGCGAATTTTGCGTTGGCGTAGGTGTACCCCATTGCGCATAAAGTTATGATACATTTTCTCTACCAAGGTACATTGCTCGGCTGTTAGAGATAGTTTCTCCCGTTTTCTGTATATAGCTTTTATCCGTTTAAAGAGTACAGCATTAAGCCTCACATCATTAGTGTATTCACTAAGCAGAGGCGAGATAAGTTGCGCTTGTGCTTGTAGTTCAGGAGTAGTAGCGGCACTATTCAAATTAAAGAACATAGAGGTAAGCCTCTCTAAGCGCAAGTCATTATAAGCTAAAGGAAGTATAGTATTTTCAAAAGTGGCAGGTTTGTAGTTTTTGCTGATTTTTTGTATTTCTGCCAAACTATCATTAATAGCGGTCTGAATAGCTGGCAGATAATCAAAGGCTGTAAATTGCGAAAAAGGAGCAGCCTCGTAAGGAGTATGAAACATAATAAAGTGATTAATATCTTAAGGCTACCCAATCTCTCAGGTAGCCTTCTTATAAATTCATAATTAAAAAATTAATAAAAAACTACTTATTGTCTTGCATAGCAAATACCGATTGTAGCAGAGGAGTAGTACGAGCCGCTACATTGGTGCGTATTTCCTTCTCTTTATCACCCACTTTAGTAAAAAGCCCATTGATTGCTTGGGTAGTAACATACTGAGTGAGGTTTGCCTCTATCGGTTTCACTAAAGGTATTTGGTTGTACTTACTGATAATGTTCTCCCACACCTTATCAGCACCTACTTTGCTAAGCGATTCTTGTATTTTTGGCGAAAAAGCACTTACCAAAGCCGAATAAGTAGAGTTCTTCAGATAAGTAGTAGCAGCGGTATTATCCCCTTTTAGAATGTTCATAGCATCGGAAAAAGTCATATTTTGTATAGCTGAAAGGAAGATAGGTTTTGCTTGACTTACTGCATTCTCTGCTGCTTCGTTTAGCACTTTTAGCCCTTGGTCGGCTAATGAGCCGAGCCCTATAGAGCGCAAGGTTTTATCTACCTTTTGCAATTCTTCAGGCAATAAGATACGCACTGCTTGATCTTTGAAATAGCCACCATCTTTGCTCAAGGCATCTACACCTGCACTCACGCCTAATTCTAACGCTTGCTTAAGTCCGCCAGCCACATTTAGGCTACCACTTTGCGCCGTTTGGCTAAGCACCTGCTGTAACTCATTACAGCTGTTTAAGGTAAGGCTACCTACAGCCAATATACCTAATAAAAGAGTTTTCTTCATATATATTATTTTATTAATTCCTGTTTTAATATTCTGATATTTTTGGTTTTGCTTTGCAAGCATCGTATATAGCATAAGTTGCTGCATATAAGAAAGGTACGGTAAAGAATAACCCCACACAGCACGCTAATACCCCCAATACAGCAATGAGAAACCCTACTAATAGCACTCCCAAAACCGTGCCAAAAGAGGCTATGACACGCTCATAACTACCTTTTAGTGCATCAGTAACTGACTGATTTTCAAAGATGATAATCGGGAGGCTTAAGCAAAACACTATATTTATAAAAAAAGAAAGAAGACTGTCTAAGAGCGGTATACGTAATACATTCATCAGTATTGATATCCCTCCATTAACTACCCCTAATATCAAGGTAGAAAGCATTATACGCCCTGTGTAAGGAGAATTATAGTGCGTAAATAAATTAGCAAAATCTGACTGACCTCCTTTCGCAATCGCATCTAAGTTTTGGTAAAAACCAGCTGATAAAGGCGCTACTAACACCCCTACTACTAATGACATAAGAGAGATTTTAGCAAGCATAAGGGGCGAAGACATCAGCTCTGCCACATAGAAAGGATTATCTTTTGCATTAATAATCATCTCTTCATAATGAAAAGACATCAGCAAAGGTATACCTATAAACATCAGTAACATAATTACTACCGTAAGCAGCAACATGCCTATAGTGTGTACAAGCAGGGCTTTCTTATAGAGTTGTCCTGCAAAATCGAAAACGTTTGAGAATGACATATTTTAATGTTTTTTAATGGGTTACACTATTAGTATAAAGGCTGTAAATCACTGCGTATAGCATTGGGAAGGTAACTACAATACCTATGCCAAACACAAAAGCCCCTAAAAGACTGACAATCCCTCCTAAGATTAAGGCGAGCATCACTGTAAAAATGACAGGTACCGTGCGCTTATAGCTATTGCCCATAGCCCTTAGCAGAGGTTGGTCTTCAAAAATGATGATAGGCAAAGTAAGCACAAACACAATCGACATTACCGTAACAGTAGCCAAAGCAAATGCCGGAAGCCCTAAAGCGCCTATCCCTACAAAAGCAACACTCTTCAGCGCCGTAAGCAGCAACACATAACTAAGTATCCTGCCGGTATAGGTAGAGCGATAGAAGCTAAACAGCTGCCCTATGGTAGCCGCCTCATTGCGCTGCACTGACCTATAATTCTTGTACATACCGGTAGTAAAGGGCGTTACAATACCATCTACCAGCAGCAGAAAAAGCGATAATTTGATAGCAAAACCGCCATTGTTTACAAGAGCTGTTATCTTTTCAGGCTGTTTTGATAGTTGGGCAACTTCCTCTAAAGGCATTCCGAAAATAACAGGAGCTAAAAACCAATACAGCCCCAAAAGTACGCCAAAAAGGAGCAAACAGCCTAACAGATGCGTTAAAAAAGTAGTCTTAAACAACTGAAATGAAAGACTTAATACGTTTGATAGTTTCATTAGTAAGAAAAAGGTTTAAAATGATTGGGTCAGCACAAAGTTACGCCTGATAAGCTCTTCGTCCATTCCTGCTATGTAATGCTCTTTGTGGTACTTCAGCAGGTAAATATACTTGACATACCTACGCACTTTGCTGTAAAACAGCGCCGTAGGGTCTAACTCGCCCGTAATGTAGAGCGCCACTTGTTCAGTATTAATATCTAATTGTTCTATTGAGAAAAGTATGTAGTATAAGAAATCTTCAATCGTTTCGTAACTAAATCGATTGAAGTAATGCAACCGCCTACCTTTGAAAGTCACAAAGTAAAACGACCCCACTTCGGCATAGATATACATCATCTCATAGTCGTGCGAGGCGTAGTGCTTTAGAAACATCTTGAGCAACGAGGTAGCAAAATGCTGATAGTCGAAGCGCCCGTAATACGACAGCAAAGCGTTATTGACCATTGCATTAGGCAGATAGGCATTGACCGTTTCTATCGAAGGGATTTTGTCTATCTCTACCGCACGCGCTGGCACATCGGTTACATCTATGCTGTACTTCAAATACTCTATCATCTCCTCTTTTCTGCCACAGAGCGGCTGCGGAATTAGGGCAAAGTTAGGCGAGTTATGCAGTACCCTTATATTATCGAAGTCCTGCCGCAAATCGGTCTCGCCCTCTATTACCTCGTGTATCTGTCGCTCTATTTCTTGAGGTGTTTTGTAGCTGAAGTTCATCGGGAAATTGTAAATAGCCTCTACATAATTCAGCACCGGATTAAAGACACAAAAAGAAAGTCCATCCAAGTTTATTTGAATGGACAATTCCTTAAAGTAGCTGTTTAATTCATTATTGTTTTGCAATTTTTGCGTCATAAGAAGTTGGCCAGTTACCATTAACAGTGATTTCTTCGAGAGAGCCGACTTTTATATTTTCGCCTTTCACATCATCTACTGAGTTTTTCACTACTTCTTTGTCTACTAAGTCCTTGTCAAGCCCTTTTAGGACATCTCTTTTAGATACGTACACTTCAAAAACAGAAGACACAACGTTGTTTTTGTCTTTTATTTCACCTGTTTTCATAGTGAACAAAAGAGGTGCTTCGTCTTTAGTAAACTTAGGTACGTAGCGCAAAGTTTTGTAGCGGTCAGAATCTTTAAACAAAGAGTCTTTCACTTTCACATAGCCCAAAGTATCGATGCGAACCCCTTGGCGCATTACCTCGATATTGAACGTCTTATCAAAAGCTGTCCAACTGGTATCGCGTTGCGAAGTAATAGTAAACTGAGCGTTTTCGATAAAGTTAGTTAGCTGGTCGAAATTGTCGGCGTACTTACCGTTGATGCGTAGGTAAGCGTCTTGTGCCGCACGGATATCTTTCAGCTTTTTAATCACCTCAGTATAACGCTCGGTTTTTACTTTGTTAAACTCAATAGGTCCTGTAACTGACCTATAAATTAGGTAGCAAAATACTAAACCTAATGCCCAAAATGCAATAGTTACAATTTTTTTCATCGTTTTAATACTATAATTAATAATACATCTTTTTGACTGGTATTGCGCAAAACTACAATCTTTTTTTCAAACTAAAAAATTATTTTAACTTTTTTTTATAACTTTGCTCTCGAAACTCTATTTTTCTATGACCGAAAACACCTTTTTTCAAGCGCTTTTGCAAGCGTTTTCGCACACGCCAACACCCTCGCAACACACTGCTTTACAGCTTTTTAGCTCATACTTATTCGACCCTAAGGCTGCCGAAAAACTCTTCCTGCTGAAAGGTTTTGCCGGCACCGGAAAAACTTCTATTACTAACGCCCTCATCGCTGCTTTGCCACTCATTTCGCACCACTCTGTGCTGCTCGCTCCCACCGGTAGAGCTGCCAAAGTGATGACCTTCTTCACCCGCCAGCCCGCTTTTACCATTCACAAGTACATCTACTACCACCGCACCGAAGGGGGCGAACTGGCTTTTACCCTACGCCCTAATAAGGCGCAGCGCACGCTCTTTATTGTTGATGAGGCTTCTATGATAGCCGATAATGAGGGGGTATTCGGCAGTCGTTCGCTATTAGACGACCTGATGCGCTTCGTTTATTCAGGCACGGACTGCAAGCTGCTGCTTATAGGCGATGCTGCCCAGCTACCTCCCGTACACACCCACGGTAGTCCCGCCCTGAATATTGCCCATTTAGAATACCAATACCAAAAGGAAGTGGTCAGCACACAGCTAACCGATGTGGTGCGCCAACGCCGCCGCTCGGGCATTTTGCGCAATGCTACTGCCCTACGCAAAACCATTTTCGGCAACACCTCTCAGCCTTATTTTCAATTTAGAATAGGCAAATCGGCTGACCTT
>NZ_KN389991.1:3373-46406 GCF_000213295.2 Capnocytophaga sp. oral taxon 329 str. F0087 | reverse complement strand
ATACGCCTCTACAATGGCGAGGAAATACAAGAAGCCCTTATCGAGGCTTATGATAATTATGGTTCTGATGAAACGACTATTATAGTGCGCGCTAATAAGCGCGCTGTGGATTGGAATCAACAAGTGCGACGCGTTATCCTAGAGGCTGAAGACGAAATAGAGGTTGGCGACCTGCTAATGGTAGTTAAAAACAATTATTTTTGGTGCAAAGACAACCCTAAAATCAGTTTTATTGCCAACGGCGACACTATAGAGGTAGTAGAGATACTCGGTTTTTACGAAAACTACGGATTTCGTTTTGCCGAGATTACCGCTCAGCTCATCGACTACCCCGACCAACCGCCTTTTGATACGGTTGTCCTGCTCGACACCCTCACTTCTGACTCGGCTGCCCTTAGTCCTGCCCAAAGCCAATCGCTGTATGAGGAGGTGCTAAGCGAATACGCCGAGGCTCCCTCTACCCATCAGCAGTACCAGCAACTGAAGCAAAACCCTTATTACAACGCTTTACAGGTGAAGTTTGCCTATGCTCTAACCTGCCATAAAAGTCAGGGGGGGCAATGGGATATTGTCTTTATAGAAAAACCTTACCTCCCCCCTGATTATGTAATTGATGAGAGTTATTACCGCTGGCTTTACACTGCGCTGACCCGCGCTAAACGCAAGGCTTATTTAGTAGGTTTTAGCGATGATGATTTTATAGACACCTCATCCGATTAGCCTTTTCATAGATTTTTTTTCTAAAGCCACCTACCCTATACAAACGATATAGAAAGGATATAGGAAGACTATAGGAAAAGCAGAAATTTACCGAAGTACAATCATCTACTAATCGCCCTAAAATCAGAAAAATATTTTATCGAGGGTAAAAGTATGTATGCCCTTAGTTGCCACACCTACCTCGTGCTGCATTCTTGCGGCTAAGACAGCCGTAGGCATAGGGCGATAACGTCTAAATAATCCTAATTTATTAAGGAAATTAATTGCTTTCACAGTAGAATTTTCCCCTCCCCTATCGTTGTTAGAGCGAATGAGTATAGAGGGTTGAAAGATAAGCAAGCGCGGAAAGTTAAGTTTTTTAACTGCCTCTTCTAAAGCCCCTTTCATACGGTTGTAGAACAGTTTAGATTGCGCCTTAGCTCCAGCTGCCGACACCAATACGAAGGTAGGTACTCCGTTATTCTTGCAATGCTCAGCAAAAGCGTACTGATAGTCATAATCCACCCGCCATTGAGCATCTTTGCTACCTGCCACGGCTAAGGTAGTTCCCAAGCAAGAAAAAGCCACATCGCCGTGCAGCAAATCTGCCCACGCCTCAGGGGTATCAAAATCAACCACGTGAGCGTGTAGCTTGGGGTGGGTGAGGGCTAAGGGTTTACGCACAAAGCAATGTACTTCAGCATAAGTGTCGTCAGCTAAAAGTTGCGACAATAAATCTTTTCCGGTAGCGCCCGTAGCGCCGATGATAAGTGCTTTCATAATAATTGATTTATTAGTGCAAAGATATAAAAAATAGTCATCAATTATGATTAAAAAGTATTTTTTACTATTTTTGCCGCCTCATAACTTATAAACTATGGTACAATATTTCCCTTACTTATTACTTTTGATGGTGGCTATTATGCTACTGATAATGTTTGCAAACCGGCTCAAGGTAGCGTACCCTATTCTTTTGGTGTTAGGAGGATTGGCAATTAGCTTTATTCCCAATGTCCCAACCATTACACTGAATCCTGATTTGGTACTCATCATTTTCTTACCGCCTCTTCTGTATGCCGATGTTTTTTCGCTATCACTGAAAGAGATGTGGAAGTGGCGCCGCATTATCTTTAGCTTTGCCTTTATTGTAGTTTTTATTACGGCTGCTGCGGTGGCGTGGGTAGCCAATATGGTATTCCCTGGGTTTTCATTGGCTTTAGGATTTCTTTTAGGGGGCGTGATAGGCTCTACCGATGCGGTGAGTGCTTCAACGATAATGAAGTTTGTAAAGGTACCCAAACGCATTTCAACCATCATAGAAAGTGAAAGTTTGCTGAACGATGCTTCATCCCTGATTGTGTTTAGGTTTGCGGCTTTGGTAGTAACTACCGGTCAGCTGGTATGGACGGATATAGCGCTAAATTTCCTTTGGGTAGTTATTGGCGGAACGCTTATAGGCTTGGCAGTAGCGTGGGTGATGCGCAAGCTAAACAAATTTTTCCCTACCGATGCTAATATGGATATTATCCTTACCTTTATTGCTCCTTATATAATGTATATTGTAGCTAACGAAATGGGAGTGTCGGGAGTGTTGGCAGTAGTGGCTGGGGGTATGTATATGTCGTTCCACATTACTAGTATTCTTGCTGCCTCTACATACAACAAAGCGGTAGCGGTATGGGATATTTTAGGCTTTGTACTCAATGGTCTTGCCTTTATGCTGATAGGTCTTGCTTTGCCTGATGTACTCGAGAGTATAGAAGCCGAAGGTATGAGTCTTGCTACAGCTACAAATTATGGGTTGCTCATCACAGGGGTAGTAGTAGGGGTACGACTGCTATCGTCATACGGGGCTTTACTCATTACTCAAGTAATGAAACACTTTATCACAGTAGCCGACAGGCGGAACCTTGGCTTTCGGTTACCTTTGGTACTTGGTTGGGCAGGAATGCGCGGGGTGCTTTCACTAGCGGTAGCCCTTTCTATTCCTCTAACTTTAGAGAACGGTGAGCCTTTTCCGCATCGCAGCCTGATTCTCTACATTACTTTTATAGTGATATTGGCAACCCTACTGGCACAAGGACTTAGTTTGCCAGCGCTTATCCGATGGGCTAAATTCCCTGATTATGAAGACCATATTCCTGAAGCTGAAGCCGAAAGTCTTATTCGTAAATCATTAGCGCAAGCGGCTTTAGATTATATGCAAAAGCATTACAAAGAAGGAATAAACGATAGTCTTCTATTACAGAATCAGAAAGATATATGGCAATACCAACTCGATTTGTCGAAGAGCAATACTACTCCTGAAGAGCGAAAGAAATACATTGCTATTTTGCATCATCAGCGGGAAATATTGCACCAACTGAATAAGAACCCACGTATTGATGAGGAGCAAATACGCAATTTCCACCGACAGTTGAACTTAGAAGAAGAAAAATGGGAAGTTAATTAATATTATAGGGGGCGAATAAGATAGATGTTTCGTAGTGGAATATCTTTAGCAAAGTGCTGTTGTAGGGTCATAAGTTTGCTATATTATGAAATCTATTCTGTAAAATATGTATTCTCTCTAAAAGTGTATTAAAAGGCAATGAATTTCCATATATCATTGAATCCTGCATTTCTCGATAGTCTTTTTCCCATATAGCTACTACATTAGAGGGAGGTATTAATTGTATTCTTTTTCGTATATCAGGCGTATAATCTACTCCTAAAACACTAGTAAAGAGTTTTCTATGGTGCGTAATAGTCTCCCACAATTCATTGTTACTGATAGCTTCTATCGCAAAAAGTTCGTCCATCATTTTCTCTAAATCATACAAGTGTCGTGATTTTCTCTCTGCCTTATCTCCTTTGTGAGTAGTAAATAATTCGTGTAATAGAAAGGCTTTTTCTAAAAAAGTCTTAGCAGGAGAGGCTGTTGTAATAATTACAGAAACTATATCTGTTTCAATTTGTTGAAAAGTAGAGGTTATTAAGCTCTTAACTTGTGTAGGCTCTGTAGGTTCAAAAAGCGAACGAGTACCCACTTCTAAAACTACCTTTGGCTGTAAATAGCCTATATTAGCAAATAATGATTGGTAAAAGACTTCTATTTTTCTGGGTTCAGGATAGGTGCTGTCGCCTTCTCCATTAGGTTGCGCTACAATAGTACAATACTTCTGTAATCCGAAATTTTCTATAGCTTGTTTGAGTGCTATAGTAAAGTCTTTTTCAACAAACAAAGATGATTGTTTCCTAAGTTGTTTGATTTGTTTCTTCGTCAAATCTCCCTTATAACCAAAATAGTTGCGGTCAATGACCAAATCTATATCCTCTGAAAAACGATGAATTAACCCATAAGATTTACTAAGAGAAGTACCTCCTTTGAAAAGAAGTTGGCTTGCAAAAGGCAATGTAAATAAAAGCTGTAAAAGAGTTGTTACCCATAAATCTTTTTCTACAGCTTGCATAGGGAGTCCTACACGTGCAGCGGTTTGGGTAATCACCGTTTTCTGTTGTTCTGGTGTGAGGTTAAAGTAATTCATATAGTTGCTTTATAAGGGTTCTTATCCAAGAGGGCATCAGTTTATAATCTACAGATATTTTACTTTCTGGAATATTCAAGAGTACTTTTTTTAAGGCTTCAATATGTTCTTGTGTAATATGTGGTGTTCCTATCTCTTTCAAGGCAAAAACTATTAGTTGGGCTGTTTTATTCTGAAAAGAAAGGTTTTTAGGGGTGGTGTGTTTAAAGCTGAGCTGACGTCCGTCAAACAGCTGAATTTTGCGAGCAGTACCATCGGTCATAAACACTATATTCATTGGTACTTGTGTGGTTAGCCCCAGTATATTCATCGCATAGGCACCTGCAGGAGCAATACGAGTTTTATCACGCTTGGCAATACTTTGAGCAATCTGCTCATAAGAAGGATAAAGCAGCCCTAAGCCTAAAGTTTTATCGTACTTAGGATAATAATAAATACCACGAGCTATACGAATGAGCTTGCCTATATGGGTAAGCCGTTCTAATGATTTGAGTATGGTTTTCATTTCTGCTAAGGAGACAAAATCAGTAGGAAAAAATATATTTCCCCTTCCGCATTTTGACAACTTTCTAAGTATTTTATCATCAGTACTTTCCATACTATATAAGCTATTGTTTTGTCGCAAAAATACACTTTTTTTGCGACAAAACAAGTTTTTCTTTCTTTTATTTTATCGGTATACTTATTCCTACTGAAAAACGGAATTTTCCCGTCTGAAAAGGGTAGTTATCATTTGTTTTGCCCCAAGGGAAAGCGTAACCTGCTTTTACATAGAGTATGAGGATTTGTATACCCGCTTCAGGGGCGAAGTAGTAAGGCGAAAAATTGAGCTGGGGGCGCAATAATAAGACTGGAATATCAACAAAGCCTCCACGCTCATTATCTGCTCTTATCCAAGCCGAGAGTTGTGCTTCGGGGATAGCGATAAGTTGTTTGTTCTCTGAGCGGAAGTTACCAGCAATACCCGCTGATAGTGCTATATTATAGCTATCATAGCAATTGAAATGCAAGCCTAATTGCCCATAGGTAGACCCTTGTTTGAGGTAACTAGCGTCTATTACGAATAGAAGCTCTTTAGAAGTTTGGGCTACAGCAGGAAGTGTAGCCCCTATCAATAGAAGTAAAAAAAGTTTTCTCATCAAGCTGTTATTTTTTTAGCATCAGTATATTAACTTCTTGTATAAAAAAGTCTATATTTTGATGGAGTGAATGTATTACCGACTGCATTTGGTCGAACATCTCGGCACGGGTATGCAAATCGCCTGCATAATAGATACCCCCATCGCTGAAAAGCACTGCTTTTAGAGCCTTTTCTTTGTCATTATCAAAAAGATTCTTTACCCACCTTTGCTGCATATGCTGCAAAATAGAACCTTCTCCTGAATTGGTAAAGCGGTGTTCGTTAATCATATACCACACAAAAGGAGGAAACTCGCCATTATTCTTTTCGGTCATAAAGCAGCGCAACAAGTTGCGCGGGTGTTTTAGCATTACCTTTTTCCCTTTTGGATTAAGGGTGAGGAAACTCAGTCCTGCGCCGATCACACCTCCTCCTGCAGCAATACCTTTATCCCAGCCATCGTCTGCTATATAAGCTCCTGCTACCGAAACGGCAGCCCCAATAAGAATGGAAGCAACCGTAAGCCTGCTGATATTTTTATCATTGAGGTTGCTAATGGTAGTCGCTATTTGGTCTATCCGTTCTTCTTCGCAATCTAATTCTGCAGTTACGGCATTCATCTGCGAGAAAATAGCTGTAATCTTACTATGGATTTCTAATTGCAGCGTGTTGCGCTTTTGTTGGGCTTCACTAGAAGGGTTGTCGTCTAAGGCTATTAGTGCCAACAAAGGTTTATCAATATGAGAAGCGTATGCGATAAGAATGTTTCTGTCAGATAACTTTCCTTTAAAAAGCGTCTTATTCAATGCAAATTCTTCAGCATCTATTTCGATAGGCGCTTCTTTATCCGAAGTTATGGTATATGCGGGAGGAACGCAATAATCCTCAGGGGCTATAATTTTCTTAGGAGAAGCACACCCTACGCAAAGCAATAGGAGGAACAAACAAAGGAGTTTTAAGCTGTTTTTCATAACTATTTAATACGTTTTTACTTTAATATTTTAAGGAAGATTTATTTTTTTAAGTTCGCCGGCAGGTGTTAAGAACATCACTTCTTTGTTCTTGTTTTTTTCAGTACGATTGATACTCATCTTCATCTCGTAAATGAGTTGTATAACAGGCTCTACGATGATAGGGTTAAGCACTACATCAAAATCTTTATCAGCGATAGGCTGGTAGTACTGCGTTGTAGATTTATTAGCTTGCAGTATATTGCCTGCGCGTTTGCCTTGCAATGAAGCGCTGTTATAGGCTTCGTAGCTCTTGTATTGCTGAGAGGGTGATGTCTGTGCAAAGCCATCGGTTATTTTCTTTTCAGCAGTGGCAAAGCTCTCGCCAAGGGTGGTTTCATAAAGCTTTTGTTTTTCGGTAAAAGCAGCTTTTACTTTGGTCATCAGTTCTTTTTTTACCGCCTCAAGATTGCTGGCGTAGTAATCCATTCGCACCAAATCGTAAATCTCGCTGTTAGAGAGCAAGATGATGAGTTCATTCAGCTGAGAAGCTTCTTTTATTTTGATATGAAGATTTTGTTTGAGTTCGAAGCCTACGGGCAGTTCGTTGTAAGTACGCTTGCTAAACACTTTTTTCTCAGTTTCGTATTCGTACATAGGCACGAACGAAATCATATCTACAAAAGTTTCAAAGTTTTTAGCTTTAAGAGCCGATAGAGCAGACGAAAGGCGCTGGTTCATCAGTTGCGTAGCTTCTTCAGCAGTTTTGCCTACTTGCACTACACTAAAAATAGCCACAAAGGCATCGGCTTTTACATTCGCCAAACCTTTGGCTGTTACTACCATTTCGTAATTAAGAGGAAAATCAATAGTAGTATCATCATTATTCCAGCTATTACGGCTTCTGTCTTTATAATTTACATTGCCTGAGGCTTGAGAAAAGGCAAAAGAAGAGCACACTACGGCAGCGGTTAAAAAAAGAGATTTAAGCATAATATAGGGGTTTTATGATTTGACATTTTCTATTACAGCGGCTTGAGTTGGGCATACGCCGTTTATACGGTCGCCTATCCCTTCGTAGCGCACTTGGTATTGCGGAAAGGCAGCTGTTACTTCGCTGATGAAAGCCCTGAATTGGGTATCGTCCCACTCAAAATGGTGGTCTGAATGCCGCAAAGCGCTGTCGGGGTCTTCAAAGTAATGTACATTGAAGCGGCTATCAGGGGTGGTGATAATCATTTTGTGGAAAGGTATTTGCAAGCAGCGCGTTACTAAGGCTTTCGCCTCTTCGGGGGTATTGTGTTCTATTACCTCCGTCAGCAGTATATTCACCGGTTTAGTATAGGCAAAATCGTCTAAGCTCTTTAGGAATACGAGGTTATCAGCCTCCATCTTCTCTCTAAGCGTTTGAACGTATGCCGCTACCTCAGGGTCTATATCTGTAGCAAAATACGGCTGCTTATAGTTGTAATTCTTGCGCATAAAGCGGCGGTAATATTTGAGTTCGCCACAACCAATATCTAATACAGGGGTTTCAAAACCAAATTCATTAATAACAAACGCCATACGGCTGCCGTGAGTATCGGTAAACTGGAAGTCGATATTAAGCCCTTTAGTGCTGAAATAGGCTTCAAACGCCCCTTTTATCTCACTTAATTGGCGTTCGCTCTTCACAGCACGCTTAATAAATAAGTAGAATACAAAATACGGCACATCGTCTATATTAGTGAGGATACGAGCGTATTTCTGCGCAAATGAGTCGTCTATATAAGTGTATTCGCCGTACTCATTAGTGATATGGGTAATCACAGCTATAAAACTGAGTAGGTTAATAGCTTCAAAAATAGTCTTACCCTCGACCTTAAGGGCTACATTGTTGCCAATAAGGGGAGTGATATGGCAATTTTTGAAGTAACGAGCCAATAAGAATTCACCATTTTTATACCAAGACGAATTGATATACAGATTTTTAACCTCTATAGTGCAGGGCATTGTATCTACCTCTTTGCGCGGCTGCCCTAACCATTTTATTGATTGCTGAAAATAGGCTTCTTTCTCTTGCAATTGGTCTTTGAAAAACTCATTGCAGCAGTGCAATATCACTAAGGGAGAACAGTAGCTCTGAAAGTCAATTTGGTTGCTTTCCTCGGGCAGATAGCTATAACGGGTATCCTGAAAAACCACATCATACTGATGAGCGCTTACCGCATTGCCCACTAACTGACCATTGCGCAAGGCTTTGGCATAGATACCAAAGTCAGTTTCTGGATTTTTGTTTAGCACGTCTAATAGCTGCGGATTCTGAGAATGTATCTGTATAATCATCTGTCTCTCTGTTTTTTTTACATTTAGTGTTTCGTATTTGCAAAGATAATATATTTTTTTTATTTTTGCGGCAAATTTTAAAATTAACACAAATGTCTAATACTCAATTGACACCCGAACAATACGAATTGTTTAAAAATGCTGAAACTTACCTAAAACAAAAACGCCTCTTATACATTCACTTTTTCGTGTTTGTATTAGGATGCGTTTTCTTTTTTGTTGCTAATAAAATCTTAGATTACGGAGTGGAGTACAACTGGTACTTGTGGCTCTCTCTTATCTGGCTTTTTTTATGGTTGTGGCACGCTATGAATGTGTTTGTCTTCAATCGTTTTCTAGGAAAAAAATGGCAAGAGAAACAACGCGAACAGCTTATTGCTGCCCAACAGAAGAAACTTATAAAAATGGAAGCAGCTGTAGAAAGAGAATTTGAATTGCAGAAAGAGCAAGCTAAAAAAGAATTAGACGCTGCCGACACTTCTAACACCCGCACCGTATGATTACCCTAATAGCTGCTGCCGCTGATGACAATGCTATCGGCAAGGGCAGCAACCTACTATGGCATTTGCCTAAAGACTTCAAACATTTCAAAAACCTTACTACGGGGCATTGTATTATTATGGGGCGCAAGACTTTCGAGACTTTCCCGAAGCTGCTGCCCCAACGCACCCACATAGTTATCACCCGCCAAAGAGATTACACCCCCGAGGGGGTAATAATAGTAGGCTCTCTACAGGAAGCTATCCGCGAGGCTTTGCTAATAGACCCTTGCCCTTATATCATTGGGGGGGGCGAAATCTACGCACAAGCCCTCCCCTTGGCTGATGCTATCGAGCTGACCCGCGTACATCACACTTTTGCTGAAGCTGACGTCTTCTTTCCTCCTATTCCTCCTACCCACTTTACTTTAGTAAGTAAGGAACACGTAGCTGCTGACGAAAAGCACCTATACCCCTTCACTTTTGAACGATACATTAAAGTTGATAATTAGCCATTAGAGAAGTGTTCGTATACTTTTTTGGCTCTGTGACCTATTACTTTGGTGAGATCTTCTAATGAGGCTTCTTGTATGCGCTTCACTGACTTAAAGTGCTGTAGCAGTAGTTTTTGCGTCTTTTCTCCTATTCCCTCTATACTGTCTAATTCTGACACTATAGCCGATTTGCTGCGTTTTTGGCGGTGAAAAGTAATACCAAAGCGGTGCGCCTCATCGCGTAGCTGCTGAATTACGCGCAGTGTTTCTGACCGCTTGTCTAAATACAGCGGTACACTATCTTCTGGGAAGTAGATTTCTTCTAATCGTTTAGCAATACCGATAATCGCTATTTTACCCCTTAATTCTAACTGTTCAAGGGCTTTGAGAGCTGATGATAGTTGCCCTTTGCCCCCATCAATGATGATGAGCTGCGGCAGAGACTGCCCTTCATCAAGCAAACGCCTATAACGGCGATAGACAGCCTCTTCCATAGAAGCAAAGTCATTAGGTCCTTCTACTGTTTTTACATTGAAATGACGGTAATCTTTCTTACTCGGCTTAGCATTTTTGAATACTACACAAGCCGAAACCGGATTGGTACCTTGTATATTAGAGTTGTCAAAACACTCTATATGCACCGGTGGCACTGATAGGTGCAGGTCGCGCTGCATTTGGGTAAGAATACGATTGGTATGGCGCTCTGGGTCTACTATTTTCTCTTGTTTGAAGCGTTCTTGTCTGAAGTGTTTAGCATTGCGCACCGATAGCTCTAATAGCTGTTTTTTCTCACCTGCTTTGGGGATAGTAAGCTGCAGTCCTTCTGAAAGGGTTACTTCAAAAGGCGTAATAATCTCTTTAGAAGTAGAATAAAAGCGCTCTCTGATGTCTATAATAGCATATTCTAATAACTCTCTATCCGTCTCCTCTAACTTTTTCTTAATTTCGAGGGTATGAGCCCTCACGATAGCCCCATATGCTACCTGCAAAAAGTTCACATAGCCATATTCTTCATCTGAAACAATAGAAAACACATCTACATTGCTAATCTTACTGCTGACTATAGTCGATTTTGCCTGATAGTTTTCAAGAGAAGTAATCTTTTGCTTGATAAGGTGTGCTTCTTCAAAGCGCATCTCTGTAGCCAACACATTCATCTCTTCTTTAAATCGGGTAAGGGCTTCTTTAAAATTTCCTTTGAGTATCTCTACTATCTGCTGAATATTGTTATTGTAGTCCTCTTCTGTCTGTAGCCCTTCGCAAGGCCCTTTACAGTTTTTTAAATGGTATTCTAAGCATACCTTAAACTTGTGATTGGCAATATTTTGAGGAGATAAGTCGTAAGTACAGTTGCGCAATGGAAAGAGCTCTTTTATCAAATCTAAAAGAGTGTGAACGGTTTTCATACTCGTATAAGGACCAAAATAGAGAGAACCATCTTTAACAATTCGGCGAGTGGAAAACACTCTCGGAAATCGTTCTTTCTTCACACATATCCACGGGTAGCTCTTATCGTCTTTAAGCAACACATTATAGCGAGGTTGATATTTCTTAATAAGGTTATTCTCTAATAGCAACGCATCGCTTTCAGTAGCTACTACTATGTGTTCTATGCGCACTATTTTCTTTACCAATACTCGAGTCTTGGCATTGTCGTGTGTCTTCTGAAAGTATGACGATACTCTTTTTTTTAGATTGATAGCCTTACCTACATAGATAAGTATATCGGTATCATCGTAGAACTGATAAATACCGGGGGAGGTTGGTAGGGTCTGGAGTTGTAATTCAATAGACAATTAACAGCTTACAATTTAATGAATAATTAATAATTAAAAAAGACGCTGCCATTAGCAGCGTCTTTTATTTTATTGGAGTAAAAAGATTGATACAAATTATTTTACCAAGTTGATTTCAACGCGGCGATTAAGTTCTCTACCTTTCTTAGTTTTGTTAGAAGCGATAGGTTTTTCAGGGCCGAAACCTTTAGCAGAAAGACGAGCAGGATTAATACCTTTGTCTACTAAGTAAGCCTTAACTGAGTAAGCTCTATCTTCAGAAAGTCTTTGATTTTTATCCTTGTTACCAGAGGTATCGGTATAACCTTCTACTGAGAATTTAGAGTTTTTGTATTTATTCAATACGTTAACGATATTATTCAATACAGTAGCAGACTCAGGACGGATAGTAGATTTACCAACATCAAATAGGATAGTTTTTGCAAAGCTATTCAATTGAGTTTGTACTTCTTGAGTCACTTCAGGACAACCTTTGTTAGAAGCTGGCCCAGCTTCTTCTGGACATTCGTCATCTTTGTCAAGTACACCATCACCATCTCTATCTGGCCAAGGGCAACCGTTATTTTCTTTAGGACCTGCTTGTTGTGGGCATTTATCGTCTTTATCAGCGATACCATCGTTATCAGCATCTGGGCAACCTTTAAGTTCTGGTTTACCAGCTACTTCAGGGCACTCATCGTCTTTATCAGCGATACCGTCACCATCTGTATCAGGGCAACCGTTGAATTCTTTAAGACCGAACACATCTGGGCAAGAGTCTTCAGCATCAGTAATTCCGTCACCGTCAGCATCTGGACATCCGTTAAGTTCTGGTTTACCAGCTACATCTGGACATTTATCGTCTTTATCAGCTACACCATCGTTATCGCGGTCTTGTTTACCAAATTTGATAGTGATTCCCAAAGCGTGTTGGAAATAGTTTTCTGTTGACTCAGACTTCATTGTTGGGTGATAAGCAGTTTGTAGGTTAAGACCGATATTATCAGTAAACCAGAAGTTAGCACCAGCACCTACTAAAGTACGGAATTTACCTTCGTTGTCGATAGCTGCATAACCTCCCCCTACTTGAGCGTATGGGTCAAACCATCTTGCACCACTCCACAAAGTGTTCAAGTGGTATTGAGCTGCTAAGTTTACAGCCCAGAATGACTGATCTACTTTGTTATCAAGGTCTTTGTTATAACCATAACCTTTCTCAATTTTGTTTAGAGACCCTGAAAGTTCTGCAGAAAAGCCCTTTCCGATGTATCTACCTACTGAAAGACGCGATACTGCAGGAAGAATGTTCAAATCGCTTGGTCCTGCCCAGTCTTTTAATACATCCCCAAAATCTTTAGGAGTACGGATATCAACGGAGTTTACTCCAAATCCTATTTGCCAAGGATTGTTTTCATCTTGTGCTTGAGCCCCTACTGAGAAAGCAGCAGCTAAAGCAAATAAAGTTACTTTGATTTTCTTCATACTTAAAAATGAATTTGATTACTATTTAAAAATTTGCTGCAAATATAAGTATTATTTTAATATGTTAGTATTTTACAAGCATTTTTTTTGTGAAATTTAACATTCCATAAGAAAACAATACTCATAAAATACTAACAATCAATAATTTAACATTATAACCATTTTACTAAAGCAAAGTCTTGACGATGTGGCAAGTGCTCATTTTTAGGGAAAATGCGTATCGCAAGATGCAATGCTCCTGGGTATTCTGATGCTATTTCTATCTGATAAGTAGCCCTGCTGCCCTCGTGAGACACCAAATTGAACTCTGATGTTGATAATACTTTTATCTTTTCATCTTTCTGTTCTGCTACTACTACCTCTACCCCTACATCTTTAGGGTCGAGTTCTGAAACGTCTAAGGTTATCTCTCCTTTGTAAGTCTTACCTATCGAGATGATTTGCTCATTGCGGTTAGGCACTTTAAAGTCAACTACTTTTATATTATCCCATTCTTGAGTTACGCGGCGTTTCCAATCAGAAAGCTGTATCGCTAGATTGAAACGATTATCTTTTAGCTTAGTAACGCGCTCAGTCATTGGGAAATAATATTGGTTTTCGTAGTCGGTAAGCATACGTGTAGTGGTAAAGTTTACCGCTACTTTGGCTATCGTATTCTTGATAAGGGCACACCAACGAGATGATATGCCATCTTTGTTCTTATCGTAGAATATAGGCGCAATTTCGTCTTCAATGATGTTGTAAATCATTTCAGCGTCCATCTCGTCTTGATACTGTTGATTTTCGTAAGCGCGCTCCATTGGCAGTGCCCAGCCGGCATCTTCGCGATAGCCTTCTACCCACCAACCATCTAACACGCTAAAGTGCATAGTACCGTTCATCGCTGCCTTTTCGCCACTGGTTCCAGAGGCTTCTAAAGGTCGTGTAGGGGTGTTCATCCATACGTCTACCCCTTGTACCATATGGCGTGCCAACTCCATATCGTAGTTAGGTATGAAGATGATTTTGCCTAAGAATTGCGGTAGCTTAGAGATTTCCACGATATTTTTTATCAAATCTTGCCCCGCTTTATCGGCAGGGTGTGCTTTACCTGCAAAGATAAACTGTACAGGGCGGTCAGGATTGTTCACGATGCGGTCTAAACGCTCTATATTAGTAAAGAGCAAGTGGGCGCGTTTGTAGGTAGCAAAACGTCTTGCAAAACCTATAGTTAAGATATCTTCGCGTAGGTTTTCTTTAATTTCTACCAATTGGCGTGGTGAGAAATAAGGTGTATTCTTTTCTAAACGCAATTTTTGTTCTACGCGGCGCAATAGTTTTGAACGCAAAGCGGTTTTTATTTCCCACACACGTTGGTCAGACACCTTATAGATACCTTCAAAACTCTTAGGGTCATAGTGGTGAGTTTTGTAGTCCTTGCCAAATACTTCGTTTTCTACTTCTTTCCACAGCCCTGCCGTCCAAGTAGGTTGGTGTACCCCGTTAGTCACGTAGCTAATGTGTAGCTCTTCAGGCATATAGCCAGGCCATAGGTCTTTAAGTATATCCTTGCTCACCTCGCCGTGTAGCCAGCTCACACCATTCACCTCTTGCGATAGGTTAGCCGCCAAGTTACTCATCGAGAATTTCTCATACGGATCTTCTAACCTTATCTTACCAAGGGCTAAGATTTGCTCCCAGTTAACGTGTAGCTTATCAGCGTATTTTGCTAAATAAGCGTGCAACAGACCTTCTTCAAAAGCATCGTGACCTGCAGGTACTGGGGTGTGAGTAGTAAAGAGCGATGAGGCACGTACTACCTCTAACGCTTCTGAGAAAGCAAGATTGTCATTCTGAATATACTCGCTTAGGCGCTCAAGACCTATAAAGGCTGCGTGCCCTTCGTTGCAGTGGTAAATATCGCTGTCTATACCGAGTTTGCGCAACATCTTAATACCTCCTAAACCGAGTAACATCTCTTGTTTCAGACGATTTTCCCAGTCGCCACCATATAAGTGGTGAGTGATTGAGCGGTCGTCTTCGCGGTTGTTTTCAAAGTCGGTATCAAGTAGATAGAGCTCTATGCGCCCTACATCTACACGCCATACGCGGGCGTAAAGAGTACGACCTGGTAGGTCTATTGATACGATTACCCATTTGCCTGTTTCGTCAGTTACGGGGCTTACTGGTATTTTCGAAAAGTCTTGTGCCTCATAATCAGCTTCTTGGTTACCTGCTGATGATAGTTTTTGGGTGAAATAACCATAGCGGTATAAAAGTCCCACCCCTGTTATTTTGGTAGCCTTATCACTCGCTTCTTTCAGATAGTCACCAGCCAAAATACCCAAACCGCCTGAATAAATTTTAAGCGATGAGTGCAAGCCGTATTCCATACTGAAGTAAGAAACTGATGGCGAAATCATTTCAGCTTTTTTAGCCATATAGGCTTGGAAATCAGCATATACTTTTGATAGATTGCGCATAAACACATTGTCTTGCTCTAACTCTTTATAGCGTTTTAGCGAGATACTGTCTAACAGTGCAATAGGGTTTTTGCGTACCTCTATCCATTTTTCTTTGTCTACGTATTTAAACACTTCGTAAGCCTCATCATTCCAGCACCACCATAGGTTTTTAGATAACTCTTCTAATGGTTGAAGGGCTTCGGGTATAGCACGGTGTATAATTACACTGCGCCAATTAGGGGGCGTTACTACTTTTGATTTTTCTAAATAGGCCACTCCTTCTGTTTCTACAGGTGGCAGTTTTTCTACTCTATCTTCTATATGTTCCAAGGTCAATTCGTAACATTTAATATAATACTTCACTAAATTCTTCCACAAAGCTATCTCCGATACTTTTGCAGCAGTATCGCGGCGGGCTTTTAGGTCTTCTTCTTTACTATCTAATAGGGTAACAAAGTTTTTCACTATAGAAGCTACTACATCGCCATAGTTGCTATCAGTGCGCGTTACTACTTCTATAGCTTTTTGTTTTTCAGGGTAAAAATCATTCACCCACTTGCCAAATCCTGCCAAAGTAGTGGTAATGGTAGGCACTTTAAACGCTAAACTTTCAAGTGGTGTATAGCCCCAAGGCTCGTAGTACGATGGGAATGCAGTGCCGTCAAGCCCTATGAGTAGGTCGTAATAGCTAAGGTTAAACACACCGTCGTTACCATTAAGATAGCTCGGACAGAAAATAACCTTCACCTTGTCTTCTTTGCGGTTGAAAAGCTCTTGCTCATAAATGCGCTTCATTATTACATCGTGGTACACATCAGGCAAGATGTGGGTGAGGTGTTTCTGCTCATTATCAGCCGATTGTTTGGGATTTTTTAGGTTGTTTAGCAAGCCCTGATTAGGAGCATCGTGGGCTGTAGGGATTAGTATATAAGCTACTAATTCTTTCTTGTTTTTAGCATTTCGGTTTAGTGCCCCGAGTGCATCGATAAAGGCATCGATACCTTTGTTGCGAAACTCATATCTTCCGCTGATAGCTACTATTTTAGTATCTTCGCTAATAGGCTGATTGGTAAGTGCTTGTGCTACGTTTATCAGCGTTTTTCTCGCGTCAGAGCGTTTTTTAGCAAAAGTTTTTTCAGCAGGTATAATCTTATCTTCAAAACCGTTAGGAGTGATGATGTCGGTTTGGCGCGCTAAGAAGTGTAACGCTTCTTGTGCAGTGATTTCACTAACGGTAGTAAAACAGTCAGCTACTTTGGCGGTTTCTTTTTCGAGGAAATGTTTGTGTTGCACACCGAATTTGTATGCCATTTCTTCAGGATTGTAGTCCTTCATTGTATTGTAGAGCGGCAGTCCGTTACCAGCAATAGCACGCCCTACTACAGTAGCGTGGGTAGTAAATACCGAACCTATCTTAGGCATTCTCTCTTCTATATATAGCAGACCGCTACCTGTCATCCACTCATGGAAATGGCAAATTACATTTTCGCGCGAAGCGGTGTTAAACTTGGTAAAGCTCTCAATTACCTTCCCTACGGCATAACCGAAAAGCACCGACTCTACATAGTCCCAAGGGCTATTGAAAGAGTCTAAGTGATAGGTGTCCCAATAAAAACGCAGCACATCATTTTTGCTGCTAACATAGTGAGAGAAATCTACAAGTATAACGATAGGGTTACCTTCTATTTTCCAATTCCCCACACGTACTCTCAAGCCTTCAGAAGCGGCTTTAGCTCGCCAAGATTTAAAAAGTTCAGGATTTTCTACAAATTCCTTGTTTTCATTATGCTGCCAAATATCAGGACCTATAAGTATATATTTACTCCTGAATTGCTTTACAATGCTGGCTGCTTTGGTGGCAATGACTGTATGAATGCCCCCCACTTTATTACAAACTTCCCAACTGGTTTCAAATACATAGTCAGGATTTAGTTTCTTTGTGATGCTCATATTATATTACCGTTTATTACGTTAGTTTCTCAGTGGTAGGATAATAATTGTTGTAATTTTGCGACAAAGGTACAAAATAATTAATAATTAACAAACGATAAAGAATATTTTTTATTTTTTTTAAAATTAGCGGTCGTTTATACTAAGATATAGTAACGTTTTCTCCCTATAAAAAAGGCGAGAGATGAATTTTGTATTTCATCTCTCGCCTTTTTTATTTAGAGTATTAATGTCCTAATCTTATTCCTACAGAGAAAGGATATTCGTTTATAGGGTTGTTAGTGAATAGGGGTACCAGACTGTAGCGGGCGTAAAAGGAAAACCAGCCGTAGCCTATATTGGCTGATACACCATATGTCCATTCGTTTACGTTATAGTACTTGCGGTTCATATCCTTGTGGGTACTGCCGTTTTCGGTGTATTTTACTTTCTGTTTGGTAGCGAGCAGTGCTCCTACATAAGCACCCACTCCTGCGTGAAAGCCCATCTGAGCTGGATAGTAGGTCTTGCCTTTGTATTGAACAGGCTCAGTAAAATCAAATTCAAGGCTGATAGGCAAGATAAGGTACATCGTTTTAAATTTTGATTTGATGGTCTCCTTAGGGTAAGGCACTATCTCGGTGATATTGCCGTTTTTCACGAAGTGCTCATCTTCTTTCATTTTGAGTTTGTCCATCATCCACGACAGTCCGTAGTTAAGGTGCAACAGATTGTTGTTCTTAAGCAGACGGGTGTTGCGAATATAGCCTATCTCTACTGATTTTGACCCCCATAGCCTAAAGTGATTATTGCTAAAATGCTCGCTACTATTAAGGTTATGAAAGGCGAGAGCAAAGTAGCCTCCTCCTTGAGTACGCTTGTAGTCGGACTCGTAATAGTCCTCTTCCCTATAGGGCACCTGACCTATATAAATACCGTTATGGCCAATATGAACATAGTTCCTATCAACATATACCTCCGTTCTTTCAGTTTTCGTAGGACGGCTTTCTATATCAACAGAGTCAATAACCTTTTGCATCTCTTTTTTATAGGTGATACTGTCGCTCAAGTGTTTTTCGGCTATACGCTGATGCAATAAAGCTGAGAGTTTTTCTGACTGCTCACGGGTCTTAATTCTAATAGCTTCAGCAGCCTCTTTTGAAGCCTCTCTCTTTAGGTCTCGGCTTTCAATTTCGGTTATTTCTTTGCGGTCTAACCGATACTCAATAGTACGTAGCCGCTCTTTTAGCTGGGCTTTTTCAGCAGTAACAATAGAGTCGATACTGCGTTTAGTTTGGGCGATTTTGTCCTTAAAATCTTGTGCGGTGATGCCCCCAAAAGCTACAATGAGGAACATACATAGAAGTTGTAAGGGTTTCATAGTTTTGACAATTTATTTAAAGTGAATTATTCAGTTACTGTAGCGCGTATCTCATTTCGTTCCACTGTGCTACTATTTTGTTTAGGAATCTTTGTACTTTTTCTTTCATAAGGTCGCGTTCTACCTCAGAAAGCAGTTTGTCAGTAGGGTAATTGGCTGCTACGTAGTTATCGAGCATCTCTTCGGTGGTAGCCATCAGCAAAAGCTCTTGGGGCGATAGGTTTTTAAGCCGTTGTAAGGCGCGTTGCTCTTCACGAGTTTTAAACAAGTGTTGCTCTTTTTCAACCTGCTGCATCACTTCTGCCAAAAGGGCTTCGGTAGAAACATCAGCTAAGAGAGCCTCTACCTCTTCGTCTAACGCTTTATCACTTTTTTTCTGAGGGACAATAGTAGTATTAGCTACCTTATCGGCTACTGTAGGGGGTAGTACTACCGCTGGGGCAGGTGCTACTACATTAGGGGTGGTATCAAGAGGGGTATTAGGTGTCTTATCTTCAGTGGCTACAGTTGTTGTACGGACTTCTTGAGCCGTTGGCAGGCTTATGCGCTCATAAAACACTCCTACAGCTACAGCCAATAGTACACTGGCAGCTACAGCATAATGCCAAATGCGAAAATAAGCCTTAGGACGAACCGCTTTTGCCTCTCTTTGGTCTAATTGCGCCTCTAAGGCAGCCCAAAGGTCACGCTCAGGCGGAATTTCGCGGGTTTGAAACAGGTTTTTTATTTTATTTTTCCACATAATCTCTATTTTTTTATTATTCATTTACCATTTGTTTTAGTCTTTTCTTAGCATAAGCCAATTGCGATTTCGAAGTTCCCTCACTGATACCTAATTCAGCAGCTATTTGCTTATGCGAATAGTCTTCAAACACGTAAAGGTTAAAAACAGCACGACTGGCAGCGGGCAACTGGTCTATAAATTGTTGTATTTGGCTTTCTTCAAAAGCGTACGAGTCTAAATCGGTGTCGTCTATACTGTCGTAAGTGTCGTTCCAATCGGCAAGGGCTACTTTTTGGGTTTTGCTGCGCAAAAAGTCAATACACTCATTTACAGTGATGTGGCGCATCCAAGCATAAAAATGCTCTTGCTCTTGATAGCTATCAATATGGGTGAGTATCTTAAAAAAGGCTCTTAGCAACACATCTTCAGCAAAATGGGCATCGCTAATATACAGTCTGCATACGCTGAGCAGCGAAGCAGCGTACTGGTCGTACAACTGCTTCTGTGCCAAGCGATCTTGTTGTTTTGCTTTTTGTATTAGAAGATGCATAAATTGATTTGCTAATTCACTCTTATAAACGAAGAAAAAATAAAAAGGTTGTAATTGGGGCAAAAAAAATTAGCAAATGACTCATTTGCTAATTGGTTAATTGGCTAACCGACTCATTTGCTAATCACTTCGTAGTCGTAACCTTTAACGGTAAAAGGCATACCTGCTCCGAGATTGACTTGTTGAATTTTGTTATCAGCAAAGCGTATGTAGCATTTGTCGGTAGTAGCATTAAAGTAGATGGCTGCATCGTCTTTGCCGCGTACTTCTACAAACTGATAACCTACCCATATATCGCCTTTGGGGGCAAATACCGATAGCTTTTCAGTAAACGTCTGTTTCTTTTCCGAAGGGTATATTTCTATATAAATAGGTTTTTCAAGCAAGGGGGTGAAAATGTGTTTATCTTTCTCTTTTTTATACTGATAGACCACTACCCGCACCGTTACTAAGTAGAAAGACGATTTACTTACTTCAAGGTTAAACTCGGTCAGCTGGGCGTCTTTCTTTAGGGTGATAAAATCGCCTAATTCGCTATTAATTCCTTTACTACCATAAGGTGAGAAGTAGGTATTCATACCGCCATAAAGATCTATAGGCATCGACGTACCTTTGTCTTTTATGTTGCGAATACGCGGTTTTTTAACCTTTAGGGTGGTGGTCGGCAGCTGTATGTTAGCCTCTTTCAGCACTACTTGCTGCTTGATATCCTTATAGGCTACTACCTTATGTTTATAGCTGATATGCGAAAAGTAGATGCTATCAGTAGGGGCAGCGCGTAGCTTATCTAAAGAGAAGTTGCCGTTTTCATCGCTGATAATGCCTTTATTAGTACCTACAACCCCGATATTAACATATTCTATAGGAGTGTGATGCTCCGATACCACACGCTGCTGCGCCCCTATTGGCAGCACAACAGTTATAAAGAAAATTAAAAATATATGTTTCATTTTGTTATTAGTCGTTAGTCGTTAGTAATTAGTCGTTAGTCTCTAGTTATTAATCATTAGTCATTAGTCAGTCACTTTCTAACGACTAAACACTAACGACTAAACACTAACGACTAAACACTAACGACTATTTTAATATTTGAATCCCTACAGTGAAAGCGCCGTCGTTTCCGCTTTTAAAGAGAGGCGAAAGCTGGTAGCGGAAGTAAAACGAGTAGATTTTATTATAACCTACAGAAGCTGAAAGCCCATAAATCCAAGGGTTAATATTCAGGTCAGTGCGCATTACGCTGCGATAGCGAATGTCATTAGCTTTATACAGCACTTTCTGATTGCTATCAAGCAAGTAACCTGCGTATAGTCCTATACTACCTCTAAAAAATCGCTCTTTCGAGAAATGAAACCCTTTCTTATTAGCAGTCTTAGGTTCGCTATCCCAGTACAAGTCTAATGGCAACATAAGGTATTGAGTGCGCAACAACAGCTTCGAGGTCTCACTGGGGAAAGGCGTAAGGGTAGGCTTCCCCTCATTAAGCACGTAGTACTGATTGTCTTTCATCCGCAACTTATGGTGCACCCACGAAAGCCCAAAGCGCAGCCGTAGGTGTTCATTATTTTTTTGCAAGTACATTGTGTTATAGATACCGAACTCTATCGTACGCGAGCCTAAAAAAGAATAGGGTTTGTTATCCGAAGGAATATAAAAGCCCATAGCGCCATAAACATTAATTTTAGCACTGTCTTTATCATCTTCAGAGGCTTTCTCCGTTTTAGGCTTATTAGCTATCGTATCAAGGGTACTCATCTTCTGTAGCATCTCTTGAGAGAGGTGTTTAGTGGCAAAAGTATCCGTAGGGATAGCCGCAATGCTATCAATATTGATAGTTGGGGCTTTCTGACGGATAAGCTCGGCTAAGCGTTGCCCTTCAGCATAAGTTTTAAGCTTGATATTGCGCTCACGAGTGGTAGAGAGTTCTTTATAGAGCTTGTTATAGACCGTCTTGTCTATCTTCTTCTCTTTCAGCAGACTGTCTATAACATTGTGCTTAGTTCTAAAGAGAGCTCTTTCACTCATCACTATAGAGTCAATAGCGTACTTCGATTGCAAAATTTCCTTTTCAAAAGGATTCTGAGCGCACAGCGCACCGCCCCACAATAGGGCAATTAAGAGGATTACTTTTTTCATATTATTTAATTGTTAATTACTTAAAAATACATTATTTTCTCTCCCACTGAAAAGGGAAAAGATCAGAACGAGTATGCGCCTCGCTCATTATTTTCTTCATTTTCTTCACTATCTTAGGGTATTGCTCTGCAAGGTTATGCTGCTCAGCAGGGTCAGTGCGCAGGTCATATAGTTCTATAGGGGCATCAGGGTTCTTGCTAGCTTGTAGTCGCACGCCTTTCCAGTGCTTATAGCGCACCGCTTGCTTGCCGCCCTCTTCGTGAAACTCCCAATAAAGATATTTATGGGCTTTCTGCTTTTTGCCCAAAAGCGTAGGCAAAAATGACACTTGGTGAGGGGTAGTAGCAAGTTTTTGCCCTGTAATTTCAGCAAAGGTAGGCATCATATCCCAAAAAGCCCCTACGTGGTCAGACACGCTACCGGCTTTCACCTTGCCTTTCCAATACACTATATACGGAGTGCGAATACCACCCTCGTATAGGTCGCGCTTAATACCACGCAAGCCTGCCGATGAGTTAAAGAACTTAGGGTCTGCACCTCCTTCGCGATGCGCCCCATTATCGCTGGCAAAGATGATGATAGTATCGTCTTCCAATCCTTTAGCTTTTAATGCTTTGCGTATTTGCCCTACATACCAATCCAAACGGCTTACCATTGCGGCATAAGTACCATAAGTATCGGGTTGCGACATATAGCCTGCCCATCCAAAAGGCTTATCTGTGATACCGCTATAATCTTGCCCTTTATAGGGGCGTTTAGGCAAATGTTGATACTGCTGATAGATACTATCATTAGGCACTACCAACTCAGCATGCGGTAGAGTGTACGTAAGCCACATAAAAAATGGCTTTTGTGCATTTTGCTTACCTATATAATCCAATATCTTCTCTTGTATAAGGTCTTCAGCATAAACCTCTTGGCGCTCGTAATTGCCATTTTCGGGTATCATCACCTTCTCATTGTCGTGCCACAGATAAGCAGGATAACGGCGATGAGCGCGAAACTGCGAGTTGTAGCCAAAGAAAGTATCAAACCCTTGTTTTAGCGGATTGCCTTCAGAGTCGGGCGTACCTAAGCCCCACTTACCAAAACAACCCGTGCGATAACCCGCTTGTTTAAAAAGTTGGGCAATAGAGGGAGCGCCAGCTAAGATAGGTGCTTGCCCATCTATAGGCTCTCTTACCTCTCTGTTTCCCCTAATATGGGTTTCCCCTGTGGTTTGCCCCGTCATAAACGAAGCGCGCGAAGGGGCACACACAGCCGTACCGGTGTAAAACTGAGTAAACTTCATTCCCTCATTAGCTAACTGACTAAGATGAGGGGTTTTGATAATCTGCTGCCCGTAGGGTTCTATGTCTCCATAGCCCAAATCATCAGCAAGCACAAATATCACATTAGGGTGCTTGGTCTGTGCCATTAGCGGAACAGCAAGCAGTAGCGCAAGTGCGGTAATAATTCTTTTCATATAAGGTTGATATTATTTGTTTTTCTCTTTGTCTAGCAAGGCTTTAAGGGTTGCTACTACATCTGGGTAGTCTTTAGCCACATTGGCAAGCTCCATAGGGTCTTCTTGTAGGTCGTACAAACGCTCTTCGGGGTAGTTGCCCAAATCAGTGCGGGTCAGTGGGTGATAAGCATTGTAGTTGTTAGGCGCTACGTATTTCCAACGCCCTACGGTGATAGAAAGAGAGCCTCCTGATGCTACTATGTAAAGGCGTCCTTTTTTGTCTTTACCTAATAAGGTATTGAGGTAGTCAGCGCTGTCGGTTGCGGCTCCTGCCGGCACAGGCTTGCCTATAAAAGCAGCCAGCGAAGCAAAGAGGTCTATTTGCGAGAAAGCCGCATCGCTAACCCCACGCTTCACTTTTTTAGGATAACTAACGATAAAAGGCACACGTGTACCCGCTTCGTAATTGCTGTACTTACCCCCGTGATTGTGAAATTTACCCCAAGGGCGATGCTTGCCTAAAAGCGCTTCTGCTTGGTCTTGATAGCCGTCATCTATCACTGGGCCATTATCGCTGCAAACGATAAGGAGTGTATTGTCAAAAATCTTATTATCTTTAAGGGCTTTGACTATCTCGCCTATTGTCCAATCGAATTGCAAAATCACATCGCCTCTATAGCCCATACCACTTTTGCCAGCAAAACGCCGATTAGGGTAGCGCGGTACGTGCACATCGTTAGTACCTACGTACAAAAAGAAAGGTTCTTTCTTGTGTTTGTTTATGTATTGCACTGTTTTAGCTACTATAGTATCGGCTATAAACTCATCAGTCCAGAGGGCTTTACCGCCTCCTTTCATATAGCCTATACGCGAAATTCCATTTACAATAGCCTGATTGTGTCCGTGATTGGGCGATGGTTTCAGTTTAGTGAGTAGTTCAGGGTTATTCTTACCAGTAGGTTCTCCCTCAAAAGGCGCGCGATAGCTCACGCTGATAGGTGCTGAAGGGTCATAATTCGCTACCCGCTGATTTTCTATCCACACACAAGGTACGCGGTCAGCAGTGGCAGCCATCAGGTAAGAGTAGTCAAAACCTATATCCGATGCCCCTGGGGTGATAAACCCATTCCAGTCTTGCCCTCCTTTTTCAGCACCTAAACCTAAGTGCCATTTGCCGATAGCCCCCGTGGTGTAGCCCGCTGTTTTAAACAGGTCTGCTATAGTAGTCTGCTCAGGGCGTATCACCATAGCAGCATCGCCATCGGCTATACCCGTATCGTTACGTCGCCAGTTGTAAAGCCCTGTCAGCAACGAATAGCGCGAAGGGGTACAAGTAGCCGCTGTGGTATGAGCGTTAGTGAAGCGCAAGCCTTGCTTAGCCAGCGCATCTACCGCAGGGGTATGAATGGTCTTCTCGCCATAGCAACTCAGGTCGCCATAGCCCAAATCATCAGCGATAACTATAATTACATTGGGTTTTTCAGCCGTTGCTGCAGGTTTCGGAGTTTGAGCAAAAAGCCATAACGGACATAAGAATGTCAATACGTATTTTTTCATAAAAATGAATGTTTGGTTTTCTCGGCAAAAATAAAAAATATTTTTTTAGCAGCAAGTATTCATAAGCGATAATTATTTATTTATAGATAAAAACAATGATAAACCCTTGCTAAATAAGAAGACATAAACTATCTTTGCATATTATTAAACAAAATCCAATAAAATTATGGCATTTACATTACCTAAATTACCGTATGCTTATCAGGCGCTTGAGCCTTATATCGATGCTCGTACTATGGAAATACACCATACTAAGCACCATAATGCTTATACTACTAACCTCAACGCAGCCCTTGCGCCTGCTGGGGTTGAAGGAAAATCTATAGAAGAAATACTACAAAACCTCGATATGAATAACGCAGCCCTACGCAACAATGCGGGCGGGTACTATAACCACAACCTTTTCTGGGAAGTAATGAGTTCTAATGGGGGTGGCAAACCTACAGGCGAGTTAGCTAAGGCTATCGACGAGGCTTTTGGTAGTTTCGAGGGTTTCAAAGAGGCTTTCAGCAAGGCTGCAGCTACTCGTTTCGGTTCTGGCTGGGCTTGGCTATGTGTGCATAAAGGCGGCAAAGTAGAGGTATGCTCTACACCTAATCAAGACAATCCGCTAATGCCTGGTACAGGCTGCAGCGGACAGCCAATATTAGGCTTAGACGTATGGGAACACGCCTATTACCTACACTATCAAAACCGCCGTCCCGACTATATCGAAGCGTTTTTCAACGTTATCAACTGGGAAAAAGTAGCAGCCCTATACGCTGCTGGCAAATAATGATTTTTAAAAAGGGTTAATAAGAAAAAAGTCCGAAAAGCTTTAAATTGCTTTTCGGACTTTTTTTTAATAGCGATAGGTAAGATTCAGATTAAAGTACCTACCGTTTCCTCTTGCATATTCAGCATCGCGAGCTACTAACATCGAAGCGGGAGTGTAATACACTTTATCAGCAAGGTTTTCAACTCCTAAGCCTAAGGAAAAGTGCTTATTAAAAGTATAGCCTGCACTAAACGAGAATAAATCTATAGGAAAAACAATACCCTCTCCTTCGGTATACACTCCCCTATTATTAGGGGCAAAACGGTCTCTACTGCCCGTATGTAGGTAATTCACTTGCAGGTAACTGCTCTCTGTAGGGGTTACTCGCACATAAGCACTTGCTTTAGGGGCAGGAATAGAGATACCGCTCATATAGCCGTCCCAATCTCCGTCTTCAGTAGTTTTTTTCTTCCCTTCAAAAGAAATAAAACTTCCTCCAAGGGTAAGCCACTTTGTAGGGTAAATATCTGCATTTACTTCAAAACCATATACTTTTTGCGGACTTCTATCTACTACCCAAAAACCTCCTTCCTCTTTCAGGTCACTACCGAGTTTCGAGTAAGTATAAAAATAAGACCCACTTAGGTGTACGTATTTAGTCAGCTCTGCATAAGCACCTACTTCATAATTATCTGTCTTAACAGGCTCAGTATTGATTTTAGACAGTACATTAGCTTTGGCTGCACGCAGTGTGCGACCTAAATCAAAAATAGAAAACCCTTGCGAGTAAGAAATAAATGGTTGAAAATACTTGTACTGATTATAAGCAAGCCCTATGTTAGGCGAAAGGTTGTTATAAGTGAGATCACCCCCTTTTACATATACACGAGGGTCTGTTCTACGCCCTCTAAGCACCTCGTAGTTAGGTACTGATACATCTATATAATCATAGCGTACCCCTGCTTTAAGCACGTAATAACGATAAAAAGTAGTTTTGGTTTGCAAGAAAGGAGCTGAGTTATACGAGGTAAGCTCTGGCAACCAATAACGCCCATCTACTAGCGGCTGACTCGTTTTATCAATTAGCATATCGGCTCCGTAGAGTAATTGGGTAAAAATATCATTACTAAAAAGAACCTTAGAAATCAGCTGAGTGCGAATACCGTATTTCGCCCCTTTTACAGTTGCTTGCCCGCTAGTTTCTTCCCAACGTGCAGGCGCACTAGGGTTGTGCTTGCGAAAATCAAAAACAGTATATTGGTGTTGGGTAAAAGCGCTCAGCTCTAAATCAGTGTGTTTGAAGATATTGTTAGAGTTGAATTTCACATAAGCATTGTGGTTATAACGCATTCCCTCATCTTCTGCCGCTGGGTCTTTAGCCCCATACACCCCTATACGTGGGCGTTGTAAATATTTACCTCCTGAAGCTACCAAAGGGGTATGTTGCAAACTCTGATAGAAGTTATACATCGCTTCTACTTTATTGTCTTTATCAAACTGATAACCGAGTTTTAGCAGTCCGTTATAGGTACGCACATCTCCTAAACCATAGCGAGGCGAAATATATTCACCTGTACCATCAATAGCCGACCCTGTTTGGTTTAATGCACCATCTAATAAATACGAAAATCCTTTGTAATTGCCATAAAACTGCTGATTGAAGCGATAACCAAATCCTCTGTTTTCTTTAAAAGAATCTCTTGCTGAAGCTCCTACTGAAGTTTGTCCGCCAAAAGTAGTATTTTCAGGCGTTTTTTTAGTTACAATATTCATTATACCTCCTATAGCACCATTGCCATAGATAGAAGTAGCACCTTTTATTATCTCAATACGTTCTACGGCTGCAGGGTCTATCGAACGAATATCGCGGTCAGTAGCACGCAGTGGGGTAGACTGAGGTATCCCATCAATAAGCACAAGCAATGCCCGACCACGTAGGTTCTGATAGCGGTTATTAGTCGTATTACTCGAAAGCGACATAGCAGGCTCTACCATCCCTATCAAGTGCGACATATCAGGGGCTATTTTGATAAACTGCTGTAGTTTTTTCTTGTCGATAACAGTTACATTAGCCACTGCATCTGTTTTCTTTTCTTTGATGCGGTTAGCCGTAATCACTATTTCATCGAGTGATATAGTATCCTTTTCCGAAGTAGGATACTCATTCTGTGCCATACTAATCGCAGCATATAATACCATAACAGGTAAAATGAATCTTTTCATAAAAATTACACTTAAGTTTTCAGCGCACAAAAGTATAATATTATTTTGAATTATACAAAATAACTTACTTGAAAAACAAAAAAACCGAACAAGTCTCCTCGTTCGGTTTTATATTATTCTACTAATCGACAAATCGCCAAATCTACTAATTGGCTAATTTAACCTTTGCTGCTTTAGCTGCAAGAATCACCGCATTCTTAGCATTTACAATAGTACCTGTAGTCGATAGGTTAGAGAATTTCATCTCTTTGCGTTTGCCTTTCTCGTTCTCCTCACCTACCCATACGTTCATATCTACTTTCACACCTGATTGCATCAATATTTTCTTCACTTGTGCAGCGGTAAGTGTAGGGAAGTACGAACGCAATAAAGCAGCTACACCTGCTACCTCTGGCGATGCCATTGAGGTACCTTGCAAAAACTTATACTTGCTTTCAGGTACAGTCGAATAAATCTTCACCCCTGGTGCAAACACGTCTACATTGTGTTTGCCGTAGTTAGAGAATGAGGCTACCAAATCCTTGTTGTACTCGTAGTTAAGAGCCCCTACGGTTAAGAAGTTGTTAGCAAACTCTTTCTTGTTCACTTCGTCATTAGGATAAGTGTCTTTCACGTCAATATCCTGCGAATCATTACCAGCCGCATTTACGATAAGCACATCTTTAGAAGCCGCGTATTTTATAGCGTCATACACCCATTCTTTGTGAGGCGAAAAAGCTTTACCAAAGCTAGTGTTAATTACTTTAGCACCATTATCTACCGCATAGCGTATAGCAAGAGCGATATCTTTGTCATACTCATCGCCTTCAGGTACTGCGCGTACAGGCATAATAAGCACGCTATTAGCTACCCCGTCCATACCTATACCATTGTTGCGTACAGCAGCTACTATACCCGCTACGTGTGTTCCGTGTAGGGCATCTTTCACATTAGGTCCTACTACGTTGTTATTACCGTAATATTTAGTACTAAAATCGTTCTCATCATCTTTAAGTATTTCCTTTCTAGGGTCAAATTTCTCGTTAAGATGATATTTTAGCTGAGTGTCAAAATGTTCTAATGCTTCAGGTAGTTCTTTCTTAAGTTCTTCTGAAGTAATACCGCCTTTTAAAATATCCTTCATAAAGGCTATTATTTGGGTAGTGCGGTCATCATAAGTCTTTCCTTCAGTAGCTTTTTCTATATCCTCTGTGCTATATACCTCTTTACCTACTATTTTTCTAACAGGTTCATCAGCTATTTCCACCATTTCCATAAGTTGTTCATAGGCTTCTTTTAGCTTTTTAGCCTTTATCATTTCATTTTCGTAGGCTTTTTTAGCAGCGGCATACTCAGGGCTTTTAGTGTCTTTACTGCGGTACACACGGGTCATTTCAGTATTCGTTTGCGATATATTACCCAAAAAGTTCCACCCGTGTACGTCATCTACGTAACCGTTTTTGTCGTCATCTATACCATTGTTAGGTATTTCTTTGGTGTTAGTCCAAATGATATCTTTCAAATCTTCGTGATTGATATCAACACCCGAATCTATAATCCCAACGGTCACTTGGGTAGGTTTAAGCCCTTTTAGCAAAGCATAAGCTTCGTCAAGGTTAATACCTGGGTATCCTGCCTTAAATCCTTGGTGAGGCCAGCCTTTCAGCTGGTCATCAGTATATTTAGTATCGACAGGGGTAAAAGTGGTAGGTGCTTTCTCAAGACCTTTAGTAGAACCACAGCTTACCAATAATGAGGTTGCTAAGGCAACCAATAAAAATGATTTCTTGTTCATCACTGTTTAATTAAAAGTGTTTCTTATTTCAGGCGGCAAAAGTACAAATCATATGCCAAATTCGCAAATTTGATAATTCTCTAATTTGCTAATTAGTCAATTTCGCCAAATAGTCAAAATGCTCCCCTTCCGCTACCAACTCACATTGCAGCCCTACAGCGTGCGCCACATTTTGCAGCGTGTTATAATCTACGTATAGCCACTCAAACGGAGGTTCTTTTTCTCCTTTGTATTTCACTACGTAATCCACTTCGCCGTAATAGTCAAACAAAAGGGGCACATCATAGCTCCCATCAGGATTTTGGTCAAACATATAAATAATGTCCGACGAATCAGTAAGTATCTGCCCATTAGGGGCTAAGAGTGTTTTTAGGTGAGCGTAAAAAGCGCCCATTTTCTTCAGCCTACCGCACATACCCGCTCCGTTCATCAGCAGCAGTATAGTGTCGTACTGCCCTTTCAGGTCAAGCACATTCTGCACTTGGGCGTTGTGCAAGCCGCGCAATCTACACGCTTCTATAGCCTTAGCCGATAGGTCTATACTGCACACCTCTAAGCCGCGCTCGTTTTGTAGATAGAGCCCGTGCGAACCCGCACCGCAACCTACCTCTAACACCCTACCGCGTGCCAACTGTAATGCCTGTTGTTCAAGCGGGGGCATCTCTGCAAACGACCTAAAAAGATACGGTAGCGGCAACACATCTTCTTCTGAAAGGGTTGTCTCTGTTTTAATATCTTCGGTATACGCCCCTTGCTGATAATCTAATATCGCCTGACCAAATAAATCTTTCATTACTTATCCCATTCTAATAGTCTTCTCTCTCCTTCTATCGTCTTGATATCCGTAATATCCTGCGACATCTCTATCACCCCCTTATAGTTCTTATCCTTATCGCGTACCGCAAAATAACGAACGTATATCAACCTACCGCGATAGTTAAACCAAAAATTTGCTTCATTCTGGGTGCCTGCACGGAAGTTTTCTACTATCTTAAGCACTGTACCTACGCTCTTGGGCGGGTGACAGAATTTCACCTCTCTGCCTATGATACCCGCACTGCGAGGGAATACCCGTTCCTCACCGCGATTGTAGAAAATCACACGGTCGTGCTCATCTACAAAAGTAATATCGACAGGCAGTGTTTTTAGCAATAAGTTTACCTGTTCTATGGTCATATAACCCTCGTCATAGTGGGCGGCATTCTCGTCAAAAGTAACGTCGGTACGGCGAGTAGTATCCATCGAGGGGTGTACGTAGGCAGGAGCCTCGCCCTCTTGCTCTTTGTTAGGATAAGGAGCGGGGGTCTCTTTCAGCATCCAGCCGATTTCCTCTTCGCCCTCGCGCATCTTTATCCAATCCTCTTCTGTCAGCAGGTTCAGTGCGTTAGGGAAGAGAATGTTCGCCTCCACATTCAGCAATCTGCCAAGGTTGTCCTCTATATAGCGCACGTTAGTTTGGGCGGCGTCTAAATCCTTATCTTCCAAGTTTTTACGCACTAAGCGGAAGATATCGCGTATCGTATCGTGAAAAGACCACATATTTTGCGAAGGGTTTGTCCATCCGCGCATTTCCAAGAAAGGAAAAAGCTGATTTTCTTTGCGAGCAAAGTGTTTTTCTACGGTACTCAAGTGATTGAACACATTGTAGAATTTCTGATAATCGGTATGAGGGTCGATGCTAAGTAGTTCGTCCATCAGGCTGTAAATAAGCTCAGCCTCAAGCATATAGGTATGCACAGGGTGCCCCGCTGCTAATGTTTGTTCCATAAATTTCATTATTTTTAAGACGCAAAGGTACTAAATAATTAGTTAATTAACAAATTTGCTAATTATCGAGTAGGTTCGCTTATCCTTCGTCACATACTCGGCTGCGCCAGCTCGCCGACTTTCCTTCGCCACATACTCGGCTGCGCCAGCTCGCCGACTTTCCTTCGGTCATCCTTCGGTCATCCTTCAGTCTTCTTCATATTTTAGGGCGTGACATCTGTATTTTATTTTAAACTTTTCACCTCTCTACTCCGCTAATTACCAAATACTTACAAAATATCCTTTACATAGAACTAAAATTTTAACAGTACTATGTATTGCATAATACTATTTTTTACCTATATTTGCACCGAATTTATTAATCACTTTTACTATGGAAGAAATCAACACCGAAAAGATTAAGACCCAAATGCGAAAAGGCATCTTAGAAATGTGTATTCTTTCCGTCATTGATAAAAGCAAAGAAGCCTACGTTTCCGACCTTATCGAAACGATGAAAAACGCCGATATGATTGTTGTCGAAGGCACCCTCTACCCGCTGCTCACCCGACTGAAAAACAGCGGATTGCTCGATTACCAGTGGAAAGAATCCTCTGCAGGGCCACCCCGAAAATACTACGTACTAACCGACAGCGGCAAACTTTTCTTAAGCGAAACCCTAAAAGCTTGGCGCGAATTACAAACTATGATCGACAAAATAATTTAAGAAACTATGGACAAAACCAAAAACATCAGCTTAGGCGGCTTTTCTTTCCTTATCGAAGAGAATGCCTATACCGCACTCAGCCAATACCTCACTGAGGTGCGCCAACACTTACAGCACAACTCTGACCACGACGAAATCATCTTTGATGTAGAACAACGTATGGCCGAACTCCTCAAAGACCGCACTGCCAACCGCGAAGTCATTATGCACCAAGATGTGCTATACCTAATAGAAGTACTCGGAAAACCCGAACAATATGTAGAAGATGAAGAAGCCGACAAGGCTACTAATGCAGCTACTGAAGCCACTGCAAAAGCCTTTTCAACTAACAAACCGCTATACCGCGACATCGACGACTGCAAAATAGGAGGCGTACTATCTGGTATGGCTCATTATTTCAACATTAGTCCTACTATGTTGCGCATCGCCTTTGCAGTGCTTTTTACCATTTTCTTTATGCTTGGCGACTGGGGGTGGTTCTCCCCTATGACTGGCAACAGGTGGTTATTCCCTTTCAATTCCATCAGTTGGGCTATGCTAGCCTTATATATTTTATTTTGGATAATTGTACCTGCTGCCCTTACTACCGCACAGAAGTTAGAGATGCAGGGGGCTGCTGTTACCCTCGATTCGCTTGCTAGCTACAAGAGTAGTAGCACCACCTCTACCGAATGGCACAAGAGTTATAGCGACAAAATATTATGGGGGGTTATCGGCGGACTTGCGCAATACACCTCAGCCAGCAGCACTTGGTTGCGCCTTATCTACCTATTGCTTATCCTCGTTTGCCTTCCTGTCTATGTAGGGATAAGTATTGCACTCATTGTAGCTTACTTAGTGCTAACGCTCCTACTCAAGCCTGAAACGGTAGCACCTTCAGCCGAACCCAACAGCAACCCTACCGCAGCATCGACTTCGGCTGTACCTAAGAGCAACCCAAAACGCGGTTCGCTACTGCTTACCGTTATCCTTGTTATATTAGCCCTGCCTTTGCTTTTCTCCCTTATAGCAGTAATTATGGGCATATTTGGGCTTACCTCTGCCAGTGGGCTCTCGCTCTTGCTCCTCGACGATTACCTACCTTTTATGATAAGTAGCCCTATCGAGCGTTTTGCGCTCTATAGCAGCGTATTCTTGCTGCTATTAGTACCGCTTTCATTGCTTATCCTCGTAGTAGTCAGACTCAGCTACAAGCGTTTCCGAGGCACACGTGTATGGGCTATCCTTACTTTTATAGCCTTCATTGCAGCACTTATAGGCTTAAGCATCAGTGTAGGCAGTACCGCTAAAGAGTTTTTTATTGAGAACAATTTCGAGCGCAAAATAAGTGTTCCTACTACTTCCGACACGCTACACATCAGCATCAAAAGTAAGTACGACAATAGTTTAGTCCTAACTGTCGATGCCGACACTCTCTTAGTGCAATACGAGTCTTACCTACGCGACATCTTGCCCACTAACGAAACCGAACCTTACTTGCTGTGCCGACAAACCGCTAGGGGCAGAACAGGTAGTCAAGCCGCCCAAAACGCTAAGAATATCCGTATCCCCTTAGAAATTAAAGATAACCACATCGCCATACCCGACTATTACGAAATCATTAAGGGCAACACCTATCGTGGTCAGACCGTAAACTACCAGCTGTACCTACCTGTTGGCAAGTATATAAGGAATGCCAAAAGCTACTATAGTCCTTATAACAAAGCTACCTATCGTCTCAAAGAAGACGGTCTCTACCTAATGACCAAAGACTCTCTACAATTAGTAAACTAACCAATTTTATCAATAAAAAAATTAGCCGATTAGCAAATGAAAATATATCATTTACTAATCGGCTAATTATCAAATCGACAAATTGTCAAATCGCCTACTTCACCAACTTGGCTATTTCTTTAAATTTAGGGTGAGCAGCAGTACGCAATACCGAGAAGAGCAACGCTTCAGTGCTGAGCAGTTGTGCGCCAGCATCGCGTAGCATACCGAGGCCTATTTGCTTATTGCTCTCTGTACGAGAGGATACCGCATCAGCGATAACAGTCACTTTATAGCCTGCTGCCAATAGGTCGATAGCGGTTTGGTAGATACATATATGCGTCTCTATACCAATAAGCACCACGTGCTTGCTATCATATTGCCCTAATCTACTAACGAATGCTTCTTCGCCATATGCCGAAAAAGAGGACTTAGTAATAGGGGTTTCACCTACGAGTACCTCAGCTATCTGCGGATGAGTAGCCCCTAATTTATCAGGCATTTGTTCCACCCAAATAAGCGGAATATCAAGTGTTTTGCAGCCTTCAATCACAATGCGACTATTGCGTAGCACCTCTTCCGATTGCTGCACTATCTGCGATAGTTTTCCTTGAATATCAAGAATTACTAATATCATAAGCTACTAATTTACTAATTGGTTATTTTCTTAACCATTATTTTATTGTATAAGTATAAAGATACGGCTGCAAAGACTCCGATACCGAAAATAAGGTACCACATCTTTTCTGGAGTATAGGTCTGCCATAGCATTTCAGTAATTTGCGACTGCGAAAGCCCTAATTTCTGTTCTGCAAGCGCAAAATATTCATTTCTGGTCAATCCTTCAGGCATAGCTATTTGTCTATTAGCCATTTCTGCTTGTAGAAAAGCGTACTTATCCGACCATTTCTCATACAAATCACCAGAAATAAGCCCTGCAAGATAGTTACCCATAGCTACCGGAAGGAAATAGGTACCTTGGTAAAGGGCTTCCTTGCCTTTAGGAGTAATCTGTGCGATAAAAGCCGAAAGCGTAGGGCTTGCAGCCATCTCACCTACTGAGAAAATCATCGTACCGATAATAGTAAACCACACATTGTTAAACATAAAGGTAAGCGTAACCCCTATAGTACCGATAATAGTACCGCGTATCATTGCGCTCACGTGCGTCATCTTAGTCACGAAGTAAGACACCACTACCTGAAAGAAGATAATCATCAGCGAGTCTATATTCACAAACCATTCAGCTTTTACCTGTCCGTTTTCAGTCAGCATAGTGCCCAAAAATGGCAAGTGCTGATTTATCCACTGACTCATTGCCGAAGAGTCTACCCAATCTTGTATAAAGTTAGGCAAGGTGTAGAAAAGCTGATTAAACATCGTCCAAAAGCCGACCATTAGTATAAGCAATATAGTCAAACGACTATCGCGCAATGCTTCTATAATGTGCAATACCGATTCTTTTATTTCAGTAAGAAGAGGCTTGCTATCGCGCTGTGCCATTTTAGGTTCTTTGTAGAAGAACAGCACCACCAATAGGTTGATAATCATCACCACAGCTGCCTGTACAAAGATAATGCGCCAGCCTAACATAGTGCGTAATGATGACGACATAGCCGGACCTATAAAGCCTCCTATATTCACCATCATATAGAAGATACCAAAGCCCAAAGTGCTGGTAGTATCATCTGTATTCCGAGCTACAGTTCCGTTGATAACGGGTTTAAAAAAGCCCCCTCCTATAGCGGCAAAAAGGAAAACCATATACATCGACCAATAGGTATTAACCTCACCCATTAGGTAGTAACCTACTGCCATAATAAGGCACGAGATAGTCAGTGAAAGTTTATACCCTATACGGTCAGCAATCACCCCAAACACCAGCGGCAAAAAGTATTGTATAGCCGTCACGTTGCCTATGATACTTCCTTTTTCAGAGTGCGAAAGTCCAAGACCTCCCTCATCAGTCGAAGCTACCAAGTACAAAGGCAAAAGGGTAAAAATACCATAAAAGCCCCAACGCTCCATCAGCTGTAGGAAACTCGCCACCCAGAAGTTAGGCGAAAAAGTTTTGAGGGTTTGCAATAACGATTTTTTATTTGCTGTCATTATGATAAAATGTTTAGTAATTTCAAAAACAGGGGCAAAAATAGTACCTTTTTTCAAAGAAACAAAAACCATAACCCCAATTGTATCAAAGGAATAAACAAATGTTATATTTGTAACATCTCATTGGCTAATTTCCTAATTGACTAATCTACTAATTTGCTAATTTTCTAATTATTTTCGTATTTTTGCATCGCATTACCATTTTTTGAAACTGCATTATGAACGACGATTTGCTCTATCTTATTGCGCTGAAGAAAATCCCTTTAGTAGGCGACATCACTGCCCGAAAGCTACTCACGCACTTTGGCAGTGCTCAACGCATCTTTGCTCAAAGCAGAGAAAAACTCGAAAAACTCATCGGCATAGGCTCTAAAATAGCTGATAACGTCCTGCATAGTGCCACTTATCTGCACGAAGCTGAGGCTGAACTCACTTTTGCCGAGCAGCATCACATACAGGTGATTGCCTATACTGACCCTCAGTACCCTACCCTACTGAAGCAATGCCCCGACAGCCCTATTCTCTTTTACCAAAAGGGAAACATACAGCTGTCTAACAAACGCATCATCAGTATCGTAGGCACTCGCAATAGCACCCCTTATGGCAATGCTTTTTGCGAAAAGCTCATCGAAGAGTTAGCTCCCTTAGGAGTGGTAGTGGTCAGCGGCTTTGCTTATGGTATTGATATCACTGCTCACAAGGCAGCTATGAAGCACCACCTACAAACGGTAGCTTGTTTAGCACACGGACTCAATTTCATCTATCCGCCTGCCCACAGCAAGTATGTAGAGGCAATGACCGAAAACGGCGGTTTCATCACCGACTTTGGCTATTTGAGTGCTTTCGACCGCAAGAACTTCCTAAGCCGCAACCGCATTATTGCAGGGCTATCGCAGGCTACTATAGTAATTGAGTCGGGTAAGAAAGGCGGCAGCTTAGTCACTACCGATATAGCTTCTTCTTATGGGCGCGAGGTCTTCGCCGTCCCTGGTAGGGTAACCGACCCCTATAGTATAGGTTGCAACGAACTGATACACAGCGGCAAAGGCAACATATTGCTATCAGCACAAGACCTCATCAATACTTTGGGCTGGCACAACACCCCGCCAAAGGAAGTACAACAGGAACTATTTCCTACCTACACCCCCGAAGAAGTGCCGGTAATAGAGCAATTGAAGAAAAACGGCAAGATGTCTTTAGACAGTCTATCGCTTGCCTGCCAAATACCCGTGTACCAGCTCTCTAACCTCCTTTTTCAAATGGAACTCAAAGGCTACGTACACCCCCTACCTGGCAAAATGTTCGAGATAATCTAATTTCTTTTCTTTTTTTTGACGCGAAAAATCATACATATCGATATGGACGCCTTCTACGCTTCAGTAGAGCAACTCGACTTCCCCTATTTGCGTGGCAAAGCCATTGCGGTAGGCGGAGGCGAAGCGCGCGGAGTGGTCGCAACGGCCAGCTACGAGGCGCGTCAGTATGGGGTGCATAGCGCTATGAGCGGTGTATTAGCGCGCAAACGCTGTCCCCACCTCATCTTTGTACCCCCACGCTTCGAGCGGTACAAAGAAATATCAAGACACATTCGCAGTATCTTCCATCGTTATACCGACTTAGTAGAGCCCCTTTCGTTAGACGAGGCGTATTTAGACGTCACCCATAACAAAGTGGGCAACCCCTCAGCTACTCTCATCGCCCAAGAGATAAGGCAAGCCATTTTTGCTGAAACAGGACTCACTGCTTCCGCAGGTATCTCCATCAATAAGTTTATTGCCAAAATAGCCAGCGATGTCAATAAGCCCAACGGACAGAAAACCGTCACCCAAGACGAAATACAAGATTTTTTAGACGCGCTTAATGTCAAGAAGTTTTATGGCATTGGCAAGGTAACAGCCGAAAAGATGTATGCTTTAGGTGTTTTCACAGGCAAAGACCTACGCCAGAAGTCATTGGCATTCCTCGAAAGAAATTTCGGCAATAGCGGCAAGCATTACTACCAGCTGGCGCGCGGCATTCACAACGGCGAGGTACAGCCTTTCAGAATACGCAAGTCAGTAGGGGCAGAACAGACTTTTGCCGAAAACCTCACCAGCGAAATCTATATGCTAAAAGAGTTAGATAGCATAGCCAGCGAGGTAGCGATGCGTTTAGCACAGCAAAAGGTAGCCGGCAAAACCCTCACTATAAAGATAAAGTACAGCGATTTTAGCATACAAACGCGCAGCAAAACCCTAAAGGATTATATCAGCTCAAAGGAAGAAATAATGCTGTACATCAGCGAATTGCTATACCAAGACCGCCTATCCGACTCCGTGCGTCTATTGGGTATTTCATTGTCGCACCTCAACAACGACCCCGACAAGACCGTCCCTCCTACCCCACAATATATACAGCTAAAACTGCAATTCCCCGATTAGAGAGGTTATCACACATAACTCATTATCCACTGATAAAGATGGGTTACCACCGACCATAAGAACACAATCAGATAATAAATAGCCATTCCTAAAACCACGAGCCATATAGTAGTAGAGACCGCCCTTCGCTTCACTTTTTTAACGATATTCGGGTCATCATTCACAAAGCCCTCTATCAAAATCGTATTTTCTCGGTAAGATTTATAGAATATATCAAGCACAATCCCCGCATAAGGAATCAGCCCTACAAAAATATCTATAAACACATTGCGCAAGAGCGTCATTGTAAGGGCATACGATCTAATCTTAAAAATCGAAATATAGAAAAACGAAGCATTAAACAGCTGCGGCACAACGTCGCCCACCACCGGTACCAAACCCAGTATAGGGTCTAAATAATAGTCGTCCATCACCTTAGTAGCCGTTTTCATAGCCCTATAGCTTCTACTCTGCTCCATACGCAGCTTGCGCTGAGCTTTCTTCAGCAGTCTTTGTTCCTCTTTTAAAGATGTATCCATAGTATCTATTACTTTTTCCGTTATTTTTCTGTTACGTTTCTGTTACTTCTACGCCGCAAAGTTCCAACACTTTTTCCACATAACCAAATACTTGTCGCAGTATGATACAGAGCCTTTGAGATATATGCTATACGTTGGACAACAGAAATCTTTTTTAAAGAAGCCAAACAATACTTAGGTTTAGGTAAGTGTCAATCTGTAGACTTTGATGCTCAGACAGCCTCTACATCAATTGTGATGTTAGAATACAGCTTACTCTCGTTAGCCAAAAAAGAGCTTGAATATCAGACTATTGGAGGAATATTGAAAAGATACGCCTACCTTAGATGAACGTATATTACTTATTATCAAAGAATTAGTTCTTGATTTAGCAGAGATTCTTGAGATACCTTTTGAAGAACTAATAACAAAAATAATATCTGAAAATAAGCAACTTATGAAATGGATTAATTTGAATCCCTTATCTGAAGCTGCTTAGAACAACTTGCGAAACTTAAATAAGCAAATTAACCTTTATTTCAATTGCATTACACGACTTAAAAGCAGAGGTAAACCTGTATTTTTGATATTATCATTATTCCAAAAGCTCATCACACAAGCAATAGGGCGATTGCGCACCACTTGGGCTACATAGTACACCGTAAGTGTTTTAGCGCCCGACATCCCTGCTAAAGCTGACGCAACTCCCTTGATGTCAAACACTACTCTCTTAGCTTTGGTGGGTACCTCTTCAAAAAGTACCTCAACTTCTTCCTCTTCTATAGGTTTCAACATTTTGCGTTGTTTGTTGGCTGCAAACTGGTCGGCTACAGCTTGTTGAGCGTCTTCCAAAGTGCGATATACTCCCCAATTCATTTCGCCGTTGTACGGACATTGCACTATGTTGATACCCGTGAAATAACAGTCGTCTAAAATTGAGATTTTTCGTCCTGCAAAATCAATACTTCTGGCATCGGTAGGGGCAAATAATTCCTGAGGGATTTTATTTTCAACAATGAGGTTTACTAAGGATTCTTCTACCTCAACCTCTCTGTCTCTCAGTTTTGAAAACCAAACAAGGGAAATAGTATTCGCTGGACTTTTCACAAAATAAAGAGACTCTACATACTCCTCTTTATCTCTATTAACCAAATAGTTATCAGTGTGTATGCGAGGGTTAGGCTGCGCGTCTTGCGCATTAATTTTCAATTTTCGGTAGGCTTTCTTAAAGCCTTTTTCATCAAAAGGAAGTTTCAAATCCTCATTGGTAATGATATAACCATCGATAGCATAAAATTCTCTATCGCCGTTCTTGATTGCTGAAAGACGGTCTAACAAGGGCAATTCTTGTGCATAGGTAGCCCACAAAAAACTACCAAAGAAAAATAGAATATAATATTTCATAATTAACAAGTTACGTTATTCAGAGGACAAAAATAAATAAAAACGCTCTCTTTTGCAAATAAAACTATAGATTTATAAAAAAAATCTATAACTAAAACACTCTCAATCATTTTTTTTATAGCATCTTTGCTAAAATTATTAAATCTCGGATTAACATTGAAAATAATGCAATTATATCTTCAATACAGAATGGATACAGAAAGAATATAGGAACAATATAGAAAGACTCAAAAAATAGCATTATCAAATCAGCAACAAAAACACCAAAACATTACGAATAATGCAATAACTACAAAAAAAATAAATACCAAATTATCTTACTAAAAAACATCTCTCCTTTCCAAAATATTACTATTTTTGCAAAAACAAAAAACCTTTATATGAATAATATTGTTTTCAACTTCCTTACTGAGCTCGCTAAAAATAACCACAAAGAATGGTTTGACGCTCACAAAAACGACTACGAGGCAGCTAAAGCAGCCGTTAATACCGTATGCGAGACTATTTATAACGAAATAGCCCTACACGACACGCTTTCGCCTATGAAAATATACCGCATCTACCGCGATTTGCGTTTCTCTAAAGACAAAACTCCCTACAAAACCCACTTCGGTTGCTATTTCCAACGCAAACAACCTCATTACCGCGGTGGTTATTACATCCATATCAGTCCCGAAGAGAGTTTTGTAGGCGGAGGCTTCTTCAATCCTAACAAAGAAGACTTGCTGCGTATCCGCCAAGAGATTTCATTAGATGGCGACACTTTTGCCCAAATAATGCAACACCCAGAGGTAGTAGCCCAATTTGGCGGCAAACTATGGGGCGATGAGGTAAAAACTGCCCCTAAAGGCTTCGAGAAAGACGACCCAATGCTCGACTATCTACGCAAAAAGCAGTTCCTCCTCAAACACGATTTCACCCCTGCGGAAGTCCTCTCCCCCGACTTCACAGCCAAAGCCATCAGCAGCCTAAAGGCTATGCGTCCCTTCTTCGATTTTATGACCGGTGCCCTGACCACCGACCTCAACGGAGAACCCCTTTTCTAAAGTAACATTTGTTAATTGCTAATTATCAATAGTTTTGTATCTTTGCACCCTCAAAATTAGTAACTAAACCTTTTATGGCAAAAGAAATAGACGAAAGCAAGCAAGGACAAAGCCTTGTACTTACCGCCGACAGCACCAATACCAAGAAATTATATATCGAAAGCTATGGCTGCCAGATGAACTTTTCTGACAGCGAAATAGTGGCTTCTATCCTTTCGAAAGTGGGCTACAACACCACCGATAGCGTAGATGATGCCGACTTAGTACTTATCAACACCTGCTCAGTTCGCGATAAAGCCGAGCAGACTATCCGCAAGCGTTTAGAGCAGTTCAATGTGTATAAACGCAAAAAACCGGCTATGAAAGTGGGCGTGTTGGGTTGTATGGCCGAAAGGGTAAAACACGCTTTCCTCGAAGAAGAAAAAATAGTAGATATGGTCGTAGGACCCGATGCTTATAAAGACCTGCCTAACCTTTTGGAGGAAGTAGAAGGCGGTCGCGAGGCGGTAAATGTTATCCTCTCTAAAGACGAAACCTATGCCGACATTGCTCCTATACGCCTCAACAGCAATGGGGTTACTGCCTTTGTATCTATCACACGCGGTTGCGATAATATGTGTACTTTCTGCATCGTGCCTTTCACTCGCGGACGTGAGCGCAGTCGTGACCCTTTCTCTATCATCAATGAAATAGGCGACCTACAAGCGCGTGGTTTTAAAGAAGTTACCCTACTGGGGCAAAACGTAGATAGCTACTTGTGGTATGGCGGCGGACTGAAAAAAGATTTTAGCAAGGCTACCGAAATGCAGCAGGCTACAGCCATCAACTTTGCCAAGCTACTCGATATGGTAGCCACCGCTTATCCCAAGATGCGCATTCGCTTCTCTACCTCTAACCCTCAAGATATGACTTTTGAGGTTATTGACACTATGGCGAAGCATCACAACATCTGCAAATACATACACCTGCCTGTACAGAGCGGCAGCAATCGCATACTCAAGGCGATGAACCGTATGCATACCCGCGAAGAGTATTTCGCGCTAATAGACGGCATACGCCAGCGCATACCGGATTGTGCTATCTCTCAAGATATGATTACCGGTTTCCCTACTGAAACAGAAGAAGACCACCGCGATACTCTTTCGCTAATGGAGTATGTAAAATACGATTTTGGGTTTATGTTTGCCTACTCCGAGCGACCTGGTACTTTAGCGGCGCGCAAGATAGTAGATGATGTACCTGAGGAAGTGAAGAAACGTCGTTTAACCGAAATCATCGACCTACAGCAGGCACACAGCCTCTATCGCACCCAAGCACAGGTAGGCAATACCGTAGAGGTACTCATAGAGGGTAATTCTAAGAAGTCAGACCAAGAATGGATGGGGCGCAACAGTCAGAATACTGTGGTTGTATTCCCCAAGGAAGACTACAAAATCGGCGATTTCGTAATGGTAAAAATCACTGATTGCACTTCTACTACCCTCATCGGAAAAGCTGTAGGCTACAGCGAGTATTTCAATTAGTCGATTTGGCAATTAGTCAATTTGCCAATACTAAAA
>NZ_KN389991.1:0-3348 GCF_000213295.2 Capnocytophaga sp. oral taxon 329 str. F0087 | reverse complement strand
GGCGGCTCAACGCAAGCGTTGAGCCGCCTTTTTTAGTGTATTATAATATTATCTTCGGTAAGTGATTGTTACATTCAAAATATCATCAATCGTATAACCAGATAAGTCAAGAGAGTTTTGTTCTTGCATTTGTAATCGCATTATTCTTTTAAACTCATCATTATATTTAAAGACCAATTCGCTTTCGTTTAAATTAATAACATCAAGAGCTCTTAATGCTTTGTCATTAATCACAAAACAAATAGTACTTCCTTTAATCACGTACAAAAAAGATGCTGAGTTATATTTACAAGTTTTTTCGTCATTCTTATAATTGTATTCATTTAGTATCCAACGATCACCTTTAAATATATAATTCATTTTCTTTATGCAATTAAAAGCCTCTGAAGGAACTATCTGAGAGAAGAGTTTCCCATCAGACATTCTTGATTCCACATAGTTCCATTGTCCTTCTAACTGTGCTCGTGTGTACTTAGCATCGTTATTATTGTCTTTTTTAGTGCACGCTGCGAAAGCTATCACAGAAAGTGCAATTAGTAATATTTTTTTCATAGGAATAAAGTTTAAAATTTGCTACAAAGATAAAAAAACTTTTTTTTATTAGCAAAATATTCCAAGAAAAATACACAAATTATTTTATACCGATTTACCTCTACCTCTCTGCTAATTCAATAATCTCTAAATTCTTTATTTCGCCAGCTTCAAGCTCAAAACGGAGCATAGTACGGACTTTTTGCCAGCCATAGATGCCTGCCGCCCCCGGATTGAGGTGCAGCAGCTGGTATTGTGGGTCGTATTGTACTTTTAGGATATGCGAATGCCCCGAAATGAAGAGTCGGGGCGGGTGTTTTTGTATTTCGCGTTTAGCTAAAGGAGTATATCGGTTAGGGTAGCCCCCTATGTGTATCATCAGCACCTCTACTCCCTCGCACTCAAAACGATTTACCTCTGGGAAGTAGCCGCGTACCTCAGTGCCATCTATATTGCCATAAACCCCGCGCAAAGGCTTTACCGCCTCAAGGGCTTGTATGACAGCCACATTGCCAAAATCACCGCAATGCCAGACCTCATCAGCCTCTGAGGCATAGTGAAGTATGCGCTCGTCTATATACGAATGCGTGTCGGAGAGGAGTAAGATTTTCATTTCACATCTAATTTGTAGTGCTGTTTGCCCTGTATCTTATAGCAAGTACGCTTAGCAGCACTCTCTTCGGCTCTCTTCTTAGAGGTAGCCCGTGCGCGCGTCACCGAAAACCCCTCTACATACACTTTGGCTACGAAGTATTTCGTCTCTGAACGATCTTCTACATCTTCTTCTGCCTCAAATGAAAAGTCGCGTTTGTGCTTCTGACACCATTCTATCAGCAAACTTTTATGGCTAATAACCTTTTCTTCGAGGTTTTTGATATTGATATAAGGCAAAATGAGCTTGCGTTCTATAAATTTGAAGCAAGTTTTATAGCCTTTATCCAAGTAAATAGCCCCTATAAGCGCCTCAAAAAGATTGCCCGTAATGTTATTGCCCAACTGCTTGGGGGTGAGCTTCGTACGCAGAAAACTAAGCAGCTGTAGCTCTTCGCCCAGCTGGTTTAGGTTACGCCTTTCTACTATTTTAGAGCGCATTTTGGTCAGGTAGCCCTCGTCTTGCTCAGGCGCATTAGTAAAAATATAATCGGCTATTACTGCCCCCAAAATCGCATCGCCGAGAAACTCAAGTCGCTCGTAGCTCTTGCGGGTAGCCTTTTGGTATTGGTAGGATGGATGCGTAAAAGCCTCGCTATAAAATGACAGATTTTTAGGCGCATAGCCCAAAAGATCTTTCATTTTATTGTAAAAAATCCCGTCTTTCTTCTTAGAAGTAAAACGGGAAAATGACAATATTTTCTTTAAGCTGAACACTTGTATTATAACTTTTTGAATAGTAAGCAAGCGTTATGACCTCCGAAACCGAAAGTATTACTCATTGCTACTTTTACATCGCGTTTTTGTGCTTGGTTGAAAGTGAAGTTTAGGCGTTGGTCTATCTTCTCATCAGGAGTTTCAAAGTTAATAGTAGGTGGTACGATACCGTGCTTAATAGCCAATATCGAAGCCACTGCCTCTATAGCTCCTGCGGCACCAAGTAAGTGTCCTGTCATCGACTTGGTTGAGTTGATATTAATATTGTAAGCGTGCTCTCCGAACACATCGATTACTGCTTTCGACTCGGCTATATCGCCCAGCGGGGTAGAAGTACCGTGCATATTGATAGCATCTACTTCGTTTATCGCTACGCCAGCGTCTTTAAGGCAGTTATTCATCACCAATTTAGCGCCAAGCCCTTCAGGGTGAGGTGCCGTCATATGGTGAGCGTCTGCTGAAAGTCCGCCACCAGCCAATTCGCAATAGATAGTAGCGCCACGTGCTACGGCGTGGTTGTACTCTTCAAGGACAATAGCCCCTGCTCCTTCGCCCAATACGAAACCATCGCGGTTAGCATCAAACGGACGCGATGCCTTAGCTGGGTTTTCGTTGAAAGTAGAAAGAGCGTGCAAAGCATTGAAGCCCCCTATACCCGCGATAGTAACAGCTGCTTCAGAGCCGCCCGATACTATTACATCGGCATAACCAAAACGAATATAGTTAAGCGCATCAATCATAGCATTGGCAGCAGAAGCACAAGCCGACACAGTAGTGAAGTTAGGCCCTCTGAAGCCATATTTGATAGAAATCATACCCGATGCTATGTCGGCTATCATTTTAGGTATAAAAAAAGGATTGAAGCGAGGCGTACCATCGCCCTGATTGAAGCTGGTTACCTCATTTTGGAAAGTTTCTAACCCCCCAATTCCTGAACCCCATATCACACCCACGCGGTCTTTATCGAGCTTATCAACGTCTAAATGAGCATCTTTGATAGCTTCATCAGACACGACAGAAGCGTACTGCGCAAACTTATCGAGCTTGCGAGCTTCTTTTCTATCCATAAAGTTCTCGATATTAAACCCTTTTAGTTCGCAGGCGAACTGGGTTTTAAACTTAGAGGCATCGAAATGGGTAATAGGGGCAGCGCCACTTTTTCCTTCTACGAGTCCGTTCCAAAAATCTTGTGAGGTATTACCAATGGGGGTCAAGGCACCTATGCCTGTTACTACTACGCGTCTTCTCTCCATATAGTGTTATCTTTTTAGTATTTAGGTTCTAAAAAAAGCATTAGGCACTAAGCCACTAACCTACCTATATAGGTGGTTAATAGCTTAGTGCCCATTAGCCCATTATTGTTTAGCATCTTCAATGTATTTGATTGCTTGACCTACTGTTTGGATATTTTCAGCTTGGTCATCTGGGATTTGAATATCAAATTCTTTT
>NZ_KN389990.1:59058-67077 GCF_000213295.2 Capnocytophaga sp. oral taxon 329 str. F0087 | reverse complement strand
GCGGCATATTTGGCGGCTTCTTCTTTGGGTAGAGGCAGTATACCATCGTCTATGACAGCGGCTTTATATAGCTGAATAGGGGGTACGCCTTGCTTGAATTGAGCTACTTGGGCATCGAGCATTGCTTCGGTGATGCCTTTTTTGATGAGTAGTTGTCGGTCTTTTTCTGTTAATTCACTCATAATATGTTGGTTTTTATTCTTTTTCTTTCCTCTGAATTAGGTGTCAAAGGTAAAAAGAAAAAAAATAAAAACCAAATAATTTGTGAATAAAATGTTAAGCTATTTTAGGTGTTTAAGCTAATTGACAAATTTGCATACGTGGAGCTGCCCTCTGAAGATGACCTTAAAGCTAAGCGAGCGCCAGTGCGGCGGTAAGCAAGGCTTGAAATGCAGCTGGTTATCGACTACGTGCATTCCGCCAAAGCCCTCGACTATGCTGAGCCAAGTGCCTGCCATAGAGGTGATGTGAAGTCCCTCGTGTACCTCTTTGTTATAATCGTCTAAGTCGAGGCGAGAGGTGCGCAGGTAGAGCGCATAAGCCTCTTCCTTCTTGTCTAAGGCTGCTGCCAAGACACTATGCACACAAGGCGACAAGGAAGACTCGTGCACCGTAAAGGGTTCGTAAAACTCGTAATGCTTACGCAACTCCTCGTGGGTAAAGTGATTTCGGAAGAAATAAAAGCCCTGTAGCGTATCGGCCTGTTTGATGTAAGGGGAACGGAGGATTCTATCCCAAGACCAATGCTGGTTGAGCGGACGCTCTTCTGCAGGAATAGCACTCGCTGGCTTTAGTTCCTTATCGAGGAAACCGTCTTGTTGCAAATATACTCCATATTTTTCGCTGTAAGGGAAATACATATTTTGGGCAATCTTGCGCCACAATACTATCTCTTGAGGATGTATCCACTGTTTTTCAATTTCATACTTCTCTGCCATATCAGCAGCATAACGCAAGCACCATTGGGCGATGTAGTTAGTGTAGAAATTGTTATTAACGTTGTTTTCGTACTCATTAGGACCTGTTACACCTAATATTACATATTTTTGTTTTTCCGCAGAAAAAGAGGCTCTTTGCGCCCAAAAACGCGCTATCGCCACCAATACCTCTAATCCATAATCCTTTATATAGGCTTCATCGCCGGTGTAGCGGACGTAATTATAGATAGCGAAGGCGATTGCGCCGTTGCGGTGTATTTCTTCAAAAGTGATTTCCCACTCGTTATGGCACTCCTCGCCATTCATCGTGACCATAGGATAGAGCGCTGCGCCACCGCTAAAGCCTAATTTCTGGGCATTTTCAATCGCTTTATCTAACTGGTTGTAGCGGTACATCAGTAGGTTGCGGGCTACCTCAGCACCTTTGGTTGCCATATAGAACGGCAGGCAGTAGGCTTCGGTATCCCAATAGGTGCTACCCCCATACTTCTCGCCCGTGAAGCCTTTGGGGCCTATGTTGAGGTGAGCGTGTTTGCCCGAATAGGTCTGGTTGAGTTGGAAGATATTGAAGCGAATGGCCTGTTGGGCTTTGTCATCGCCCTCAATCTCGATGTCAGAAAGCTCCCAAATAGCTGCCCAGTCTTCTTTTTGCATTTTTAATAGCGACTCGAAGGCGTCTGTAGTGCTTAACAAAGCGGCATAAGAGGGTTGTGGGGCATCAGGAGAAGATAAGGTTTTATATCCTCCGTATTTTTCTATCTTGAAGGTTTGGTTTTTCTTAAGAGTGACTTGGTATTGCAAGCCTATGTAGCTATCCTTTTTGTTCTGTTTTGAAGAGACTGCTAAGGCTTTGCCCTCTACAAAGAGTTTATTCTGCATAAAGGTAAGCACTTTGAAGTCCGTTTTTTTGGTAGCAGCGAGTATGTGAGCATTATTGGTAGCGGCTTCTACTTCCAAAGTATTCCAGAAAAGCTCGTCCCAATTGGCATCGTTATTTTTTACACCGCTGTCTAAATAGCTTTCTATTTCAACCTTTACCTCGCTTGACAGGGGGGTGATTTCGTAGCGCAAGGCGCCGAGCTCGTCATAACGCAAAGAGAGCATGCGCAGGGCTTTGACGGCTATCTGTGCGCCATTGGGGAGCGTAGCGGTGAACTGGCGCTCGTACCAGCCTTCTTTCATATTGAGTTCTCGGCGGAAGTTTTTGACTTCTGTGCAAGTGTTTAAGTCCAACACCTCGCCGTTGATTTTGATGTGAAGTCCTATCCAACTGGGGGCATTGAGGACTTTGGCGAAATACTCAGGGTAGCCGTTTTTCCACCAGCCTACTTTGGTTTTATCGGGGTAATAAACTCCGCCTATGTAGCTGCCTTGTAGGGTGTTGCCCGTATAATCTTCTTCGAAGTTGGCACGCATACCCATAGCCCCATTGCCGAGACTGTAGATGCTTTCGTGCTTGGTAACGTCTTCTTTGTGAAAGCCCTCTGCTATAATACTCCAGTTTTTCATCGCTTATTTTTAGGTGATTTGTGATATTAGCTGCAAAGGTAGTACATAATTAGCAGATTAGCAAATGTGGGGTTATCGTTCGCTCATCCTTCGCTCATCGTTCGGTGTAAGTGTATCTAAGGTATGGGAAGGTTGGGAGGAATGGGCAGAGGGGATTTTTTATTTGGTAGTGTGAAGAAGAATTTATATTTTTGCGTCGAAAATATCATCTTTTATGCAGAAAAATTATCTGATATTAGCTCATAAAAACCCTCTTCAGCTCAGCAGAATGATAGAGCGATTAGACGATGGTGCTTCAAAATTCTTTATTCACCTTGATGCTAAAACACCTATCGAGCCTTTTGCGGCTTGCCTTGAGGGGGCTCATATTCGCTTTATAGACAAGCGTGAGCGGTGTGTATGGGGTGATTTTTCTATAGTGCAGGCTACCATTCGCCTTATGGAGGCAGCCAGCAAGGAACAGGGGATTTTCATCTTGATGAGCGGGCAAGATTATCCGATACAATCGCAGGGGTATATTAATGATTTCTTAGAGCGCAACAAGGAATTTGACTTTATAGAAATTGAGCCCTTAGAAGAAAAATGGAAGCCGAAAATGGTAAAAGATAAACTGGAACATTACCATATTTTGCATTCGGAAGAACGAGGGAATAGCAATTGTTACGCTCCTTTTAGGCATTGCTCTGTTTTTCAGAAGCTGAGAACGCTGACGCACTTGCTAAAAGGAAGGTTATCAGTGAAGAACTTTAAGTTGCTTTGTTCGTTGCCTAAACGCGTAGCTCCGTTTGAGCGTCAGTATGCTGGCAGTCAGTTTTGGGCTTTTTCTGAAAGAACTTTTTACGCTGTGCTGCACTACATACGCGAGCACAAGGCAGCGTTAGAGGGGTATTATAAATATACTTCTTCGCCTGACGAGATATACTTTCACTCTGTGTTGATGGACTTAGTAGCTAAAGACTCTACCATAAAACTGAAAGACCCCATAACATACGTGAATTATTTTAGGAAGAATAACGTATTTATAACAGAAGATTTTGATAAAATTACCTCGGCTAAGGGGAAACTCTTTGCAAGGAAGTTCGATACTGACATAGATATAGAAATACTAAACAAATTGGATAGCAATCAAGAAAATGAATCATAGAGTTTTTATAATCAAGGAGTTTTTGAAGAAAGAGTGGTTTTTGCTATTAAGCCTATTGCCTCTTCTTTTTACTATTATTTTTCTGCAGTTTACCACTCCTGTTTGGGATGAAAGCACTAAAAATATAGCATTTTATAGCGTTTTCATTTATGATATTGCTATTATTTTGGTATTTCTTTATAAAAATCATACTTTTTTATTTGAAAAAGGAGAGTGGTTGCGAAATATTATCACAATAGTAGCCTGTGGAGTAGTATTATTATGGACATATAAGCACAAAATAACCTTTAGATTGGATATTCTACTGCTCTTCTTGTGTGCTTTATACGGTGTTATCTACAGAAAATATGTAAAACCAACGGTACTCTCTATTGTTTTCTTTGCGTTTATCGCAATAAGAATAGTAGGGCTTTTGTGGGCTCAGTATTTTGATTATGGGGTGAGAATACTTTTTGAAGAAGAAAGTATAGTGTTTTTTCTGTTAGTGCCTATTATTCTATTAGGATTTTCAGTAAGCCAACGCCAACAATTCAGTTTTATCGCTATTTGCTTCAAAGGATTTTTGCTTTTATTAGTAGCCAATGTAGTGTTTTACAGTTTTGCTATAAGTGCCGAAGGAACTAAACCTTTTTTTAGCTTTTTAACCTTGAATAAAGGATATCTTTCAGACAATGAAGGGTTTTCGTTATATGAGATATTGTTTTGGACGAGGTTTAAGCACCCAAGTTTCCTCTCTTGGATTATTTTAGTAGTCGGTGGCTTAGGTTTTTTCTTATGGAAGAAGTATCGCACTATTATCACTACGCCTGAAGTAATAGCTTATGCGCTTTTGCTTTTTGGCTTTATATTTATGATGCAGGCGAGGGTGAATATTATAGCTTATTTTGTAGTGATAGCTTTCTTTGTATATCTATCAGTGACACACCTATTTAGCAAACGGCTGAAGTATGGGTTATTTATAGGTGCGGGGGTTGTAGCTATAGGGATAGTAGCCTATCTAACGACGCATACGGCTTATTTTTCTGACCCTATTCGCAATCAATTATACGCGATTGCCTTTCAGGCGATAAAAGACGGCAATATATGGATAGGCAATGGCTCTGGCTACCAACGGTATATATTAGATGGTTTTGTGTACTACGTACATAATGATTTTGTAGCTACTTTAGTGGATACGGGCATTGTAGGGGTGAGTATTTTTGTAGTATGGTTAGGGGCTATTCTCTTTTCTAAAGATGTGCTCAAGCAATATTTGCTTGTTGTTTTTCTGCCTATTATGAATACTGATGTACTTTTCTACGTATTTGAGTGTACGTATATACTTATGCCCCTGATGCTCTTTGTATTATTTGCGCCGAAATACCCCGATTTACAAGAGACTTATTCTTTGCCAATGAGCGCATAAAATACTTTTTTATACCAAGGTCGCTGCTGTATTTTAGCTATTTTTTCTTTATATTTATTGATTACTTTCTGAAAGAACTCATCAAAATACAAAGTTTCATTTTTTAAGATATAAGCTAAAGCTACTTCGGTATTTTCCTCAATAAGACTCTTATTTTGGGTTGTATTTTGGTTATGAAGTCTATACATCGCTAGTGGTTTATTAACAAATGCCACTTTAGGATTTCTTTTGAATACATTTATCCACATTATCCAATCTTCTTTGGCTCGAAGAACTTGCTCAAAGTAAAGATTTTCTATTATCTTTGTAGAAAAAATAAAACAATGTATAGGAATATTAAAATCAATATCCCATTGTAATAGAATATTCTTATAGGTAAAACTGTATTTGGTAAGATCGCAAAAAGGAGAGCGTTCTTTACCATCTTTCATTTCATAAAAATTAGTGATAACAATATCGTACTTTCCACACTCAAACAGCTTGATACTCTCTTCAAATTTGGTAGGCTGCAAAGTATCATCTGCATCTAAAAACTGAATAAAATCACCTGTTATTTTAGTTAGTCCGTTATTACGTGCAGCACTTACCCCTGCATTTTTTTGATAAAAGTAGAAAAAACGACTGTCTTCTTCTTGCCTACGTTTAACTATTTGAGCTGAGCCATCTGTTGAACCATCATCTATAACAATACACTCCCAATTAGGGTAGGTTTGGTTAGCTATACTATTGAGTGTCTCTTCAAGAAAGTTTTCTTGATTATAACAAGTAATAATAGTCGAAATTTTCATTTTATATTTACTTTATATTTCTAATATATTCTTAACCCAATTAGAGAAGCTATATTTTTGCCTAATATCTTCAGATAATGGTATAAAATCACTCTCTAAAAAGTCTGATAACCCTTCAAAAAGGTCATTTTCTACTACATAGAAGTTATTAGGGTGGTAAAAATCGTATAGCTTTATGCTCTTATTATCAGTTATGAGCTTCTTTTGATATTTTATAGCTTCAAATATCCTAAATGATAAGCCATTGTGGTCTACGGTTTTTATATCTAAAAGTACAGTTGCTTTTTTAGTGAGAGTTAGATACTGAGCATAATTTAGTCCTTTAGAGAAAAAAGTGATATGAGGGTGAAAAAAAGGAGGTGTTTTTCTACCGTAAAACAAATTGATATTTAGTGTTAAATCGTATTGGGAGAGGGCATTGACCACTCTGATAAGCGATTGTATTCTGTCTTTGATATAAACACCTACATATAATACCTCGTTTTCATTTACTGACACACTCTCTTCAGGCATATCAAAATAAAAATTAGTACAAGGCAACAAATTAGGGTATTGGTATCTATAGCGATGGTAATCTTCAAGGTCGAAGACGAAGAAGCGTTGGAAGTGGTTTATAACCTTGAATACTTTTGGGAAACGGGCAAGTCCGTCCCACTGATAGGCAACTACTTTATGGGCGGTATTATGTATTTTCTCTATCGTTTTTAGGTCTAACTTATCTGGACGAATTACAATAGCATAGTCGATACTCTTAGGAGCAAAACGGCTTAGTGCTTGGGTTACTTCTGCTGAATAATAAGTGTCGATAAGCTGTTTTTTATACTCTTTATTGCCTAAGAGACTCTTCTGTATAAAGTTGAAGATTCTGTCTTTAGTTTTATAGCGAAATAGGGGCGATATAAGTGTTACCTGCTCAAAACCCATATAGCGCAGGTTTTGTTCTATCACCTGATAAACGCCAAAGTCAGGAGGCATTATCAAGATGATTTTCTTATCGCTTACATCAGGAGTATTATCTGTTATTTTGTTGATATTCATATACTTTTGCTAAACAAGAGAATTTGTACTGAGCTTTCAGTACTGCGAAAATAAAGCCCTTTTTGCCGTCTAAACAGCCCTTTTTGATGAAATAATATTTTATAAACCAAAACAAAGGAGAAAACAATAGTTTTACCCACCCTATCTTCTTTCCTTTACATTGGTCGGCTGCTTGAGTGCTGTAGTTATTGTTTTTGCTTAAAATAGTTGTTACTGAGTCGTTAGCTAAGTGTTCTGAAGCTAAATCGGGGCGGTTTCTGGGCATTTTAATCACCTGCCCTTGCACCTTTACCGTAGAATGTATTTCGGGCGGCCAATAAGCTCCTTCTTTCCTAAAAAAGCGCAGTTTGAAATCAGGAAAAGCCGAGCGCATATACTTGCCCATAAAATAGTTTTTAAAAGGGATATACACTCCCCCAAGATTAGGGGTTTCGACTATTTTATAAAGGTATTCTTTTAGTTTTTCGGGTACTGTTTCGTCTGCGTCAATTACTAATAGCCAAGGGTGAATAGCTTGCGCAATAGCATAGTTGCGTGCAGGCTCTACATAAGGGGCACGCTCGCAATACACTATCTTGCAGCCGTATTGTTCAGCTATTGCTATAGTGCTATCAGTACTGTGCATATCGCAAATTACCACCTCGTCAAAATCTTTAACGGTGTCTAACACAGTGCGCAAATGCTTTTCAGCATTATAGGTATTGATAACTACAGATATTTTCATTGACTCAGATTTTATAATTAGTGAAACCCAAAGAGCAGATTCTTCAGCAGTAGCATTAGCGAGAGTTGAGGTAGCGCTCCGATACCCCAGCTGAGCAGTAGCCAGCGTAGGGGTTGGGCGGTAAGATAGTACTGCGCAGTGATACTCGCCCCACTCATAAAGATGAAAGCTGCTATAAGGTATGTCATATCTTTCTCGAATGAAAGGCTCAGCAGTAGGGTGAATACCATCAGAGCTCCCATTCCCATTACAAATACATTAGGGGTGAACTTAAAGAAAAGCAGAAGAAGCAGTATCAGACACGACACTGCTAAGTTCATCAGATATACCCATAGTATGGGATAATGGTCGATGGTGGTGATGCTAAAAGCTACTACCAACAGCATAACTATATAGCCGCAGAGTAACCACTTCTGCTTTTCAGCGGGTACAATAAAAGGGTGTTGTAGCCAACCTCTCACAAACAGAATAAG
>NZ_KN389990.1:54738-58580 GCF_000213295.2 Capnocytophaga sp. oral taxon 329 str. F0087 | reverse complement strand
AAACAGAATAAGGTATATGAGCGAAGGCAGCGCTATGGTAACCAATAGCAGTAATAACCACGTAAATCTCACCATTTCAAAAGGCAAAAAGAACGGAATGTTAAACAGCACTATCATCGCGCCGTAAATAGGCAACCAAATAGGGTGCGAGAAAAAAGATATGACGTAGCTAAAGCGCATAGTATATTATTCTTCAGTACTATCAGAGGTAGCAGTCGTATCGAGCAGACTGCTGCGTAATGAGTCTAAAGCTGCTTGGCTCGCAGCGCCTTTGAAGTATTCTTCAAGCTCTTTTTCACCCATAAATAAACCTGCCTTATCTTTGAATATCGCCCATTGGGCAGTGTAAAACTCCTTATCTAAAGTTTCGCTTAGCATCACTACTTCGCCATAGCGGTCTATACAATACTGTATGCGTTTGGCATTGCTGTTTAGCTCGCCAGCAGGCAGGTGAGTGTAATAATTCAGTTCCTCCTGATATTTCTTTATCACCTGTAGGGCGATAGCGCGTGCTTGCTCTCTCTTGCCTACCTTATAAGACCCTTCGATAAAAGGATCGAGGGTGAAGTAATAGCCATAAGCATCTACCGGCATATTCTTCATCGCTATATCGATAATTTCAGACGCTTTAGCGGTCTTTCCTTCAGCTATAAGCTGCTCGGTTAGTCGGGCGAGATTTCCGCGGAAAATAATGCTGTTTTTGCGCGTTTCAGGGTCTAAATAAATACCCTCTTTGCCCATATTGCCCCACGTCCATCGTTTTACAATATTGTACATCAGTTCAGAGTCTATACGACCCATATCATAAGGATTATTCTTATCGATAGGCGTTTTGATAGGCACTAACTTGTATACAAGTCCGTCTAACTGTAGGTAGTCTTTCATCCACAGATATTCAGCAGAATCCATACTACCTCCGGTGAAGTAGATAGGGCGCTTCCAATCGTTATTTGCCAAAATGTCGAGCATCACTATACGAGCTTTATCTATGGCTCCCGGTAAGGTAATATCGATATAATCTACTATCTTATCAGCATCTTCTGGTTTTACAATGCCACTCTTCAGTACGTTTTCCTTATTCACCGGTATACGCAACTTGTTAGTAGGATAGTAATAGAAATCTTGCTTATATTCGCCTGCTCCACGCGAACTGCGTGTAGAAGGGTCATCACTAGTAATCCAGTTTACAAAGTCTTTGATATTCCAACGGTTATCAGTGCGCTTTTGGTAGTAAATAGCCTCTCTCACTCCGTGAGCGTATTGTTTGTGCACCAACTGCCCTGGTATAGGGGTACTTTGGTAGGCTTGTCGCTTCATTTGGTCGATGTACCAGTCGGTTTGCAGTAAGCTGGTATTTATCACACGTACATCGGTACGATAGCCCTCTATCTCTTGTGCATACCACAGTAGGAAGGTATCATTATCACCTATGGTGAAAATCATAGCGTCTTTGTTTTCGGCTACCGATTCGAGGTAAGCATCGGCTATAAACTCGGCTGAGTATTTCTGAGAGCGGTCGTGGTCATCCCAGTTTTGGTATGCCATCACAGCAGGCACCGCTACAAGGCTAAGCACTGTGGCTGCTGTAGCAGCAATATTGAGGTGCATATACTTGCGCGCAGCACTAAAGAGGGCATAGACACCCAACCCTATCCAAATAGTAAAGGCATAAAACGACCCTACAAGAGCATAATCACGCTCGCGTGGCTCAAACGGACGTTCGTTTAGATATATCTTGAGTGCCAAGCCCGTAAAGAGGAAAAGCACTAATATCACCCACGTTTGTCGTTCGCTCTTCATCGATAGGAATACAAACCCTAAAAGCCCTAAGAGGAAAGGAAGGAAATAATAAGTATTGCGCGCCTTGTTATTGAGCACATCGGAAGGGAGATGTTTTTGCGAGTCTAAGTGGGCACTGTCAATAAAGTTGATACCCGAAAGCCAGTTGCCGTGGTCGTTTTCGAGTTTCCCTTGTACATCATCTTGCCTGCCTATAAAGTTCCACGCAAAGTAGCGGAAATACATATACCCGAACTGATAGTCGAATAGGTAAGCCATATTCTTCCAAAAACTCGGTTTTTCTACCTCTATATAGTCGCGGTAGTCAGAAAGGAACTGGTCATAACGCTCTGCCGGCATCGGAGTTATCGACTGCTGACGCTGTATTTGTTGTAAAAACTGATATAGCTTAGGCTCTTGGTAGGCTTCTTCGCTAATCTTGAAGTCTAACTGCCCTGTTAGCTTCATATAGTTAGCGGCGTGCTGCGGACTCCACATACGTGGCAAAAAGCCCATTTGCTTTCTGTTAGAAGCTACTTGTGCATTCTTATATTGGTTTACGATAATATAACGCCCTGTAGTATAATCGCGTTCGTATTTAGGTTTCGCATCCTGATAAGGGTAATCCTCGTCTATACCGGCGTATTTATCAGAGTACATAGGTCCATAAAACAAGTGCGTTTCGGGGTACTGCTCTAAGTTGTAGTACGCCAAGAGCAAACGAGCATCGGTTGGACTGTTTTCGTTGATAACGGTATCGGCATTAGAGCGAATAGGTATCATCAGCCAAGACGAAAAGCCTATAAATACAAAGAGCAGACACAAGGTAGCGGTCTGTAGTCGCACCTTCTTCTTCTGAGAAGCATATCTAAGTGCGAAAAAGAAAAACGCTACTAAGGTAAGCCCAGCGATGATAGTACCCGAGTTAAACGGCATACCAAACGAATTGACAAAATACACTTCTAAATAGCCAAAATAAGCCAAGGTGTAAGGCAATATCAGCTTGAAGATAAGCAATAAAACAGCTATTGAAACTACATTAGCAATAAGGAAGTTCCATACATTTTTCTTATAATTACTGTTGAAGAAATACAGCATACCAATAGCAGGAATGGTAAGCAGCGCCATAAAGTGCACCCCAAACGACAAGCCCACTACCAACGAGATAAGCAACAACCAGCGGTCACCGCGTGGCTCGTGCAGACTATCCGTCCACTTGATGCCCAACCAAAACATCACCGACATAAAGAGCATAGCCATAGCATATACCTCAGCCTCTACGGCATTGAACCAGAAGCTATCAGAGAACGTATAAGCCAATGCCCCCACTACCCCACTACCCATTACAGCTACTGTATGAGCTACTGATAGGGTATCGGCACTGCGCAAGGCTATCTTTTTTGCAAGATTGACGATGATAAAGTAGAGGAAAAAGACTGTAAATGCACTTGATAGCACCGACATATAGTTCACCAGCAAGGCAATTTTGTCGGTATTAGGCGCAAAAGCAGCAATAAAAGCCCCCATCATCTGAAAGAAAGGCGCTCCGGGTGGGTGACCTACTTCTAATTTAGCTGAAGTAGCAATATATTCGCCACAATCCCAAAAACTTACTGTAGGTTCTACGGTAAGGCTATAGGTAAGCAGAGCTATAGCAAAGACTGCCCAGCCTACGATAAGGTTGTATTTCTTAAAGAGTTTATCCGTCATCATAACAAAATTAATATCAAGACGCAAAGGTACGGATAATTTAATAATTAGCAAGCCTATAGGATAGCAAAATTTGCTAAATAGCTACATATTTCTGGGTAGGAGCGTTTTTACTCTCTACAGAAGTCATTTGTAGCATATCACCTAACAAGGGGTCTATATAGTTCTTCTTCATCCAATAACGGTCAGAAAAGCCTAATTCTTGGGCTATCTCTTGCAATGTATGAGGCTCTTGGCAAAAGACTATAATATGCTCAATAATTTTTTCTTTTTTATTACTCCTTGCCTTTTCTACTCCTTGAGTTTTACTCCTTGAGTTTTCTACTCCTTGAGTTTTACTCCTTGAGTTTTCT
>NZ_KN389990.1:8018-54713 GCF_000213295.2 Capnocytophaga sp. oral taxon 329 str. F0087 | reverse complement strand
ACTCCTTGCCTTTTCTACTCCTTGAGTTTTACTCCTTGAGTTTTCTACTCCTTGAGTTTTACTCCTTGAGTTTTCTACTCCTTGACTATACTTTCCATTAATAGAATAAGTAGTCCAACGCCCTTTGTTAGTGGATAATAACATATTTTTTGCCACTAAAGCATAGAGCAATTTTCCTGCTTCTAACGGGTTTTTGTCAAGGAGTAATTGTATGGTATTATTAGCTATAACACCCTCACTAAGAGCTGTAGCCAAAATAAGTTGCTGTTCTTTTTCTGCTTCTTTATAGTCATTGCCATAGAGTTCTAAAAGTTGTGTTTCACATTCAGCTGATATTAAAGAAACCATAGAGAGGGTAAGTTCTACTAAGTGTAGGTCAGGGCGTTCTTCTAATAGAGGTCTGCGCCAATTTTCTTTTTTACAAGCCTCTAAAATAGTGGGAAAACCAGAACCTATATTCTCACCAAACCCAATCATTCTCAGTATTGCTTGTATATGAGGATTTCGTGCTTTGGAATGTCCTCCTTCATAAATATCTACCACAGGTATTTTAAGTGAACCAGGGTTAGAAAACACAAAGCGATTATCGTATTTTTCTACTTTTAAAACTCCTGTTAGCATATAATCAGCGTGAATAATTAAGTTTGTAAGTGCCTCGCGAATAGCTTTGTGTAGTAGGCTATCATCATTGCGTTCCATACCTTTAAGACTGAATGGACGCTTAATATCACTAATGAGCTTTGACTGCACTCGCATAAAGAAATTATAAAGGTTATTCTCCCAACGCCCATCATATGTTAGACGGTCACTCCAACGGCTTTCTTCTTCTAAATTGGTAAAATCGAGGTAATCCATACGAATGTTGTCAAAACGTTCTCTTATAGAAAGTCCTTTGCCAAAAACGAGTAGCCCTGCCAACGTAAGTCCCTCTCTTCTAGTATTTCTATCTCTGATATAAGCGCCTATATTGAGTAAAAAATCCTTATCATCATAGTCGTTCCAAATATGGTCGGGATTGGCAGTTCTAAATCTGTTGCGATAGGCATTAAAGGTAGCACTATCAATATCATCTATATTATAATGCTCTATCAATATTCCATCGTTTCCACTATCATTAGCATCGCGAATCATTGCCTTTACATCTTCTTCAGTACAGTGATAATCTCCTTCATAATTTCGTTTAAAGGCACCATTCATCATATTGCCATTAATATAGATAGGACGTTGCCTATAATCAGCTTGAGGAACTGTGATACACATCAAGGGGACTCCTTCATAATCTATTATTTCAACATCACTATCGGTAAGGATATTGCGGTTTACTTTATTACTGTTGAGCGTATCAAAAAACTCTTTTCTCAGCTTTTGAGGATTAGTAATTCCTGTGATTTCAAAATGATTAGCCTCGCCTACAAATTTGACATTCTCAGTAATGCCTAAAACAATAATACCTCCAATAGTATTGGCAAAGGAAGAATAGGTTTCCCATACTGACTTTGGAATGTTGTTTTCAGCTTTTTTACATTCAAAAGAGATACGCTCTCCTACCTCTAACAACACTTTTATATCTGTTGCATCCATAGTATATTTTTATTTAATCAATTAAAAAAAGGCTCTCTTTTTTGTATGAAGAGAGCCTTTTTTAATTCGTACTAATATCTTTTGTTAAACGTTTATTTTACTTTTTCTACTATAGCTTTGAACGCTTCAGCGTGGTTCATTGCTAAATCGGCAAGAACTTTACGGTTAAGCTCTATGTTAGCCGCTTTTAGTTTCCCCATAAATTGAGAGTATGAAAGTCCGTGTAGGCGAGCACCTGCGTTGATACGCACAATCCAAAGCGCACGGAAAGTTCTCTTCTTATTACGGCGGTCGCGGTAAGCGTACTGCATCGCTTTTTCAACAGCGTTCTTGGCTACTGTCCAAACGTTTTTTCTGCGGCCAAAGAAACCTTTGGCTTGCTTCATTATCTTTTTTCTACGAGCTCTACGAGCTACAGCATTTACTGATCTTGGCATAAATTCTTTTTTTTAATTTTTGTAGCAGGTGGTTTGTGCTTAAAACAAACTCTTAGGGGTACCTACTCCACGGTTATTAAATGTCCTACTAATAAACAATTATTTTAAGCCTAATTGTTTCTTCACGCTTGCCTCGTCATTAGTATGTACAAGGGTAGCGTGGGTGAGTGCTAACTTGCGTTTTTTAGCTTTCTTAGTTAAGATGTGGCTCTTAAACGCGTGTTTTCTCTTGATTTTTCCAGAGCCGGTAAGCTTGAAACGCTTTTTAGCTCCAGATTTGGTTTTAATTTTTGGCATTTGCTTCTTGAATTTTATGTCGATATTAGTACGTTTCTTTTCTATTCAGAATTTAGAATTCAGAACTATTTCTTTTTTGGCAGCGGTGCTAAGAACATCGTCATACGTTTGCCCTCGAGCTTAGGCATTTGCTCCACCTTACCATAGTCCTCAAGGTCGGTAGCCAAGCGCAATAATAGTATTTCGCCTTGGTCTTTATAGATGATAGAACGGCCTTTGAAGAACACGTATGCCTTCACTTTCGAGCCTTCTTTGAGGAACTTTTCGCCGTGTTTCTTTTTAAACTCATAGTCGTGGTCATCGGTCTGAGGGCCAAAGCGTATCTCTTTGATGACTACTTTGGTAGCCTTAGCCTTCATTTCTTTGTCACGCTTCTTCTGTTCGTAAAGAAATTTTTTGTAATCAATTACTTTACAAACTGGAGGGGTTGCGTTAGGCGAAATCTCTACTAAGTCGAGTTCTAGCTCTTCAGCGATTTCTAATGCTTTTCGTGTAGGATAAACGCCGCCTTCGATGTTTTCTCCTACCAGACGAACCTCTGGCACTCTAATCTCGCGATTGATGCGATGTGGGTTTTTGTCGTCTCTGCCCGGTGTGTTAGTTTTCTTAATAATGGCTATCTAAATTTTAAATTACTTTCAGTATTCTGATTTGCCGATTTGTCAATTTGCCAATTTGACGATTTGCCAATTCTGTATTGACTAATTGGCAAATTTGCTAATTGTTGCGGCTACTTCGTCATTGATGAGTTTAGCAAAAGCCTCTACGCTCATACTGCCCAAATCTTCACCTCCGCGTTTGCGCACCGATACGGTACCTTCTTTCTCTTCGTTCTCGCCTACAATTAGCATATAAGGCACTTTTTGGGTCTCTGCTTCGCGTATTTTTTTGCCCATTGTTTCGGCACGATTGTCTATCAGGGTGCGAATATCGGAATTTTCTAGCAATCTCAAAACTTTTTGAGCATAATTTTCATATTTTTCGCTCAATGATAGTACAATTGCTTGATTTGGATTGAGCCATAACGGGAAGTTTCCGGCAGTGTGCTCGAGCAAAATAGCTACGAAACGCTCCATACTTCCGAAAGGCGCACGGTGTATCATCACCGGTCTATGCATCTCATTATCAGCCCCTTTATACCATAGGTCGAAGCGCTCTGGCAAGTTATAGTCTACCTGTATAGTACCCAGCTGCCAGCTTCTGCCCAAGGCATCTTTCACCATAAAGTCGAGTTTAGGACCGTAGAACGCCGCTTCGCCTGTTTCAATCACATAATTCAAGCCTTTTTCTTTAGCGGCATTGATAATCGCGTTTTCCGCTTTTGCCCAATTCTCGTCAGTACCGATGTATTTAGTTGGGTTATCAGGGTCGCGCAATGATACCTGAGCGGTAAAGTTGTCGAACCCAAGCGAGCCGAATACGTACAATACCAAGTCGATAACGTGCTTAAACTCAGCATCTAACTGCTCTGGAGTACAGAAGATGTGGGCATCGTCTTGGGTAAAGCAACGCACGCGGGTAAGTCCGTGTAGCTCGCCACTCTGTTCGTAGCGGTATACCGTACCAAACTCTGCAAAACGCTTAGGCAAATCCTTATAACTCCAAGGGTGTGAGTTGTATATCTCGCAGTGGTGCGGACAGTTCATCGGTTTTAATAGGTATTCTTCGCCCTCATTAGGGGTAGCTATCGGCTGAAAGCTATCTTTGCCATATTTATCCCAGTGACCTGAGGTAACGTATAGGTTTTTATGCCCTATATGGGGGGTAACTACTTGTTCATAGCCTGCTTCTTTTTGTGCTTTTCTAAGGAAAGCCTCTAAACGCTCGCGCAAGGCAGCTCCTTTGGGCAACCACAATGGCAAACCTTGACCTACTTTGTTAGAGAAAGTAAAGAGTTCGAGCTCTTTGCCCAGCTTGCGGTGGTCGCGTTTTTTAGCCTCTTCTAACAGGGTTAGGTATTCGGTAAGGTCTTTCTGTTTTGGGAAAGAAATACCGTATACGCGTGTTAGCTGTGGGTTGTGCTCATCACCACGCCAGTAAGCCCCTGCGGCACTGAGTACTTTCACTGCCTTTACAAAGCCTGTGTTAGGGATATGTCCCCCGCGACAAAGGTCGGTAAAGGTGCTATGGTCGCAGAAAGTGATAGTACCATCTTCAAGAGCCTCAATAAGTTCAGTTTTATATTCGTTTTTGTCTGCGTAGTACGATAGCGCTTCGGCTTTGCTCACGGGGCGCATTTTAAATTCGTGCTTACCGCGGGCTATCTCTAAGAATTTTGCTTCGATTGCAGGGAAATCTTTTTCAGAAATAGGTTTGCCGTTGAAATCTACGTCGTAATAGAACCCATTGGCAATGGCAGGGCCTATGGTGAGCTTAATACCTGGGTATAGCTCTTCGAGGGCCTGTGCGAGAATGTGAGCAGATGAGTGCCAGAAAGCTTTTTTACCTTCTGGATTCTCCCACGTATATAATACCAAGCTACCGTCAGTGGTCAGAGGGGTTACCGTTTCTATAGTTTTGCCGTTGAAAGCGGCAGATAACACATTGCGCGCCAAACCTTCACTAATGCTTAGCGCTACTTCAGCAGGGGTAATCCCACTGTTAAACTCTTTTACAGAGCCATCAGGTAGAGTAATTTTAATCATTTTTGCTATTTGATTTTTAGTGTAGTTGTAATTTGAAAGTGCAAAAGTACAAAATAATTAGTAAATGAGCAAATTTGAAAATTTATTAACACAAAAAAGTTTCTTGTAATTCATTGATTATTAATATTCCTCCTGCCCACTTCAAAGGGAGAGATATGACGGTAAGTATACACGAAAAACTTTTTGCACAGCCTCTGTAATACTATTTATGGCAAAGTAGTATGCTCTAAAATGGTTATAAACTCGCTGAATGTATCGCATATAAAGTAGGTATTACAATCGCTATTGGAAGCCTCAAAAAAGTGAGAATGGTCATAAAAATGAATCCCTTTAGAGAAATCACCTACCTCTGTGGTTACTAAAAGGAGCATCCCTCCTCCTGGGTCTCTCCCGATTACAAGGCTTTTGTCGGGAAAATCATCACTGAACTCTTCATAGGTTTCTATACATTCTTCTATATCATAGAAAAGATCAAACATAATGTATTCCTCTATATCCTTTACATAGAAATAGGCTTCATCAATGATAGCGCCGTCATTTTGGACTAAAAAATTAAAATAATCATCAGGCAAGGTAAAGCCTAAAAACTCCTGAAAAGCAAAGGCTTTTGCTTCACTCCCTTTATTAATTGCTTCTATTTTCATACTTGTAAAATACTTGTTTTATGAATTGGTAAAGCGTTGAAAACTTTTAGTCCTGAAAATCATCATACTCAAAGTAATGTTCAATAGCTCCTAAAAGGACGTCTGTATCGTCGGTAGTTAGCAATTCATTATGATCAAACTTATTGTCAATAATGTCTTGAAAAATGCCTACTCCTGAAAAATAAGCTACTTCAAATTGGGCTAATGATTCGGGGACTTCTCCATACTTAGTTTCGACAGAATCTTGTTCTTTCTTCTCTTTACTTGATAAAACCCAAAATGCTGCCTCTTCATAGTTGTCTTTTTTTGCTCCTTCGATATAAATTATTCCAGGGTAAGGCAATTGCTTATAATCTTTGATAAGCTCTTTTATTGTTTTGTTTTGTTGCATATTGATATATAAATTAAAATGTTAAGAAATAGCAATGGTGTTGGTATTTTCCAATGATTTTGATATGGAATCCATTATTTCTTTTATCCTATTGGCTGTAAGGATTCCTTTTCCCTTTTTCTCTATTTCTTCTAATTCTTCAATAATCGCTTTAAAAGAGTAAAGTATTTTATTCAGCTTGTTGATGTCGCCAAAAATTTCAATGTAGACATAAGTCTTAGCAATTATTTTTATTTCAAAATCTATCCAATCCTTATCATTGTCTCTGCCCCAAGGTTTGCTTGCTTTTAAAAAATCGCCATAATTACTTATATCAGCCTTTAAAATCCAGCCAGGATTATCTAACATACCAATAGAAATACCCTGCTCGTGCTCCCAATCTCCATCTATTTGACTCATCGTCCAATTTTGTAACCAATCTACTATATTATCCATAAATAGTTTTACTTTTTTAAGAATGCACCTCTTCAATATCGGCTATAAAACCCTCAAAAATTTCATCATATGTATTATTTTTATCATTATTTTTTGCCGAATAAAAACATTCTTTGATAAAAGGGTCTCGTTTAAAACATAAAATAATATACAAAAGCGTTTCAAGTTCTTCTACAGAAGATATATCATTCAGCAATTTTAGATAAACACTTTTGCTAGCTTCCATATAGGTTATAATTGAGGGTAAAAGAGGGGCTTCCCTCCCTACTGAAGTAGGAATAAAATGCTCAAACGGTTCTATTTCAGTATTATACTTAATTATTATATGCTCGCCTTGCGCATTTCTGTCGTTACCATTGAATATTTCAAAAATGATATTTAAGAGTTCCAGTCTGTTGTTTGTAATAGTTACCAATTCATTAAGAAATGGCAGTATATAAAAACAGCTTTCGGATAGACCTCCTTGTATAACAATCTGGTTGTCTAATTGCCAATAAGCGATATTTCTTTTGTGTGGATCATCATCAATAAGGTTGCTCAATATATCAGCTATATTGTAATCTATAAAGCCTAAACGATCCTTTACCGCTCTCCACTCTACCTTTCTGACAGAATTTAATATAATATCTGATGACTTATTCATATCAATTGTGGTTTAATTCATTGTTTTCAATAAGTTACAATTCGGCAGTTACAACTGCCGAATTAGTATCTAACTCGTGCCACACTTTATAAAAGGCTTCTTTTATCTACTGAGCAGCAGAGGTATAAGAGTTTTGTGGAGTGTTCATTTTCATAGGGGTAAGATTTTGATACCGCAAAGCTACAAAACAATTCGCAAATTAGCAAACCTTCAAATTGTCAAATCAGAAAAATATTCCCCCACACCTCCCCTTTACTTCAGATATAGGAAGGATATAAGAACACTGTAGGAACACTATAGCATCACCAAAAGGACAACCATCTACCAACCCTCCCAAAACCAGAAAAATATTCTACTGCCACCCAAAATTTGCTAATTTGCTAATTTTCCCATTTGCTAATTTGCAAATTATACCCTACCTTTGCCCCGAAATTATAACACAAATGAGTAAATTACTAATCGTAGGGAGTATGGCTTTTGACCAGATTGAAACTCCTTTCGGAAAAAGCCATAAAACTATGGGCGGCTCGGCTAACTATATCAGTTTATCAGCCGCTATGTTTCACGCTCCCTCTGCCGTAGTATCGGTGGTAGGCGATGATTATCCTTCCGCTTTTATCGATGCGCTCTCTCAGAGGCATATCGATACCTCGGGCATCGAGGTAGTAGCTGGCGGTAAAACTTTCTTCTGGAGCGGTAAGTATCACAACGATATGAACTTACGCGATACACTCGATACCCAGCTTAATGTTTTGGCGGACTTTTGTCCCGTTGTGCCTACCCAATTTGCCGATGCCGAAGTAGTGATGCTCGGCAATCTACACCCTTGCGTGCAAATGAAGGTGCTCGACCAGATGAGTACCCCTCCGAAATTGGTGATAATGGACACGATGAACTACTGGATGACCCATACCCACAAAGAACTTTTAGAGGTTATTGCCCGCATTGATGTGCTGACTATCAACGATGAGGAGGCTCGCCAACTAACGGGTGAGTACGCTTTAGTAAAGGCTGCCGAACGCATTATGGCAATGGGTGTGAAGTACGTTATCATTAAGAAAGGCGAACACGGGGCGTTGCTTTTCCACGCCGATAAGGTATTCTTTGCCCCTGCCCTACCTTTAGCTGAAGTGTTCGACCCTACAGGGGCTGGCGATGTGTTTGCCGGTGGTATAGCGGGTTATTTGGCGAAAACAGGCGATTATAGTTTTGAAAATCTTAAGAATGCCCTTATACACGGGTCGAATTTAGCCTCGTTTTGCATCGAAAAGTTTGGTACCGAGCGTATGTTAAGTCTTACAGAAGACGAGATGTACGAACGATTACAAGATTTTAAAGACTTAACACAGTTTGATATAGTAGTTAGAAACTAGTCGTTAGTGATTAGTCGTTAGTCGCTAGATGCTAGTCGTTAGTGATTAGTCGCTAGTCGCTAGAAAGAGACGCTGTTTTGATGCTAATGACTAACAACTAAAACATACTAACGACTAAAACATACTAACGACTAACAACTAAGGACTAACAACTAAAACATACTAACGACTAAAGACTAAGGACTAGCGACTAAAGACTAAAGACTAAGGACTAAGGACTAGCGACTAAAACATACTAACGACTAAAGACTAAGGACTAGCGACTAAAACATACTAACAACTAAAGACTAAACGATATGATTTACAAAAGAAGTAGCGAGTTATTCGCAGCTGCACAACAAGTACTCCCTGGGGGGGTTAATTCGCCTGTACGCGCTTTTAACGCTGTAGGGGGTAATCCTATTTTCATCAAAGAAGCTAATGGGGCTTATCTGACCGATGAAGATAACCGCAAGTATATTGATTATATCGCCTCTTGGGGCCCTCTTATCTTAGGGCACGCTTATCCGCCTGTGATTGAGGCTGTAACCGAGCGCGCCAAAAAAGGTACTTCGTTTGGTATTCCTACCGAAGTAGAAGTACAAATAGCCGAGCTGGCTATCTCTATGGTGCCTAATATCGACAAAATTCGCTTTGTGAATAGCGGTACTGAGGCTTGTATGAGTGCTATACGCTTAGCGCGTGGTTATACCGGCAGAGAGAAGATTATCAAGTTCGTAGGTTGCTATCACGGCCATTCTGATGCTTTTCTGATAGAAGCGGGTAGTGGTGGTGCTACTTTTGGTACGCCTAACAGCCCTGGGGTAACGCAAGGGACTGCCAAAGATACGCTTTTGGCAAACTACAACGATTTGAGTTCAGTAAAAGCCCTTTTTGAAGCCAATCCGCAGCAGATAGCCTGCGTGATTATCGAGCCTGTAGCGGGTAATATGGGTTGCGTACCTCCTGCTGAAGGTTTTCTAGAGGGATTGAGACAGCTATGTACTGACAATGGAGCGCTTTTGATATTTGATGAAGTGATGACGGGCTTCCGCTTGGCTAAAGGGGGAGCGCAAGAAGTGTTTGGCATTAAAGCTGATATTGTAACTTTTGGGAAGGTAATTGGTGGCGGACTACCGGTAGGGGCGTTTGCAGGTAGCAAAGAGGTGATGAGCTATTTAGCTCCTGAAGGACCTGTATATCAGGCAGGTACCCTAAGCGGTAACCCTCTGGCGATGAGCGCCGGACTGGCAATGCTCACCGCTCTGAACGAGCAGCCTGAGGTATTTGAGAGCCTTGCTAAGAAGACTGCCTACCTACACGAAGGCTTCCATACGGTGCTTGAGAAGTCGGGCATACCGCACCAAATCAACAGTTTTGGGTCGATGTTTACCCTTTTCTTTACTGAAGAGCCTGTAACTGATTTTGCTTCATCGGCTAAGAGCGATACAGCGCGTTTTAGGAAGTATTTCCACGGAATGCTACGCGAGGGCATCTATCTACCGCCAAGCGCTTTCGAGAGCTACTTCCTTAATGATGCTATCACTTATGAAGATTTAGATAAGACCATTAAAGCACTCGGAAGAGTAACAATGGAATTATAAGCACCTATAAAGCAAAAAAATAACGGCTATTTGCCGTTATTTTTTTGCTTTTATTTTATCTTATTTCTACTTGGCTGTTACTTCATAGCCTTTAGCTGCAAAGGCATCAACAAGTGCCTGTACGTGGTCAGTGCCGTTAGTCTCTACCGTTATGAGCACTTCTTTGTCGCGGAAGCGCGATAGGTTCTTAAATTGGTTGTGCGCCAACTTCACTATATTAGCCCCTACATCGGCAATGATATGGGTAATCTTAGCCAATTCACCAGGGCGGTCAGGTATGCTCACTGCAAAGTTAAAGATACGATCGCGGCTTATTAAGCCCTTGTTTATCATTGATGATATCATCAGTACATCTATATTACCGCCACTGACTACAGGCACTATCTTCTTGCCGCGTTCGCTGAGCTTCTTAAGGGCTGCTAAAGGCAATATACCTGAGTTCTCGGCTATAATCTTGTGCTTTTCGGCCAAGAGTAGAAAGGCTTCAGTCAGTTCGTAGTCATCTACGGTTACCACCTCATCTACATACTGCTTAATACAGTTAAAAGTAAGGTCGCCAATGCGTTTCACGGCAGTACCATCGGCTATAGTATTAGCTTCTGGCAGGGTAACCACCTTGTTCTTCTTAAGGGCTTCAGTAGCCGATGCCGCTCCACTAGGCTCTACCCCTATTATCTTAATATCAGGCTTAATCATCTTAGCCGCAGCAGCAATACCCGATATAAGTCCCCCACCGCCTATAGGTACTACTATCACCTCAGCATCGGGCATTTCTTCTAGTATTTCGAGGGCGATAGTACCTTGTCCTTCTAATACATCAATATCGTCAAAAGGGTGAACAAATACATATCCTTCTTGCGCTTCAAGCTCTTTAGCTTTCTGGTAAGCATCGTCATACACATCGCCGTAAAGCACTACCTCAGCGCCATACTTTTTAGTCGATTGTACTTTTATCAAGGGGGTAGTTTTAGGCATTACTATCACCGCTTTGATGCCGAGCTCGCGAGCTGCATAGGCTACCCCTTGCGCGTGGTTGCCTGCTGACGAAGCTATCACACCGCGCTTCTTCTCTTCTTCAGTAAGTTTATTAATCTTGTTATAAGCCCCACGTATCTTAAAGGCGCCTGTCTTCTGTAAGTTTTCAGGCTTTATATAAATCTGATTTCCTGATTCTTCACTAAAAATCGGACTGTAAATAAGATGCGTAGGTAAGAGCACTTTTTGCAAATGCTCGCGTGCGGTAGTAAAATCTTGCAATTTCATATTATTATAAAGTTAATGTGTCAATTTATTAATATATCGGCTTATTGATGCACTTGTACTTGTGGGAAAGGTATTTCTACTCCAGCAGCATCAAAGCGCTCTTTAATAGTCTCTAACGTACGAAAATAGCAGGTAAAATAGTCAGCGTTCATACACCAATAGCGCAATGATAGGTTTACCGAGCTATCGGCAAGGGCTTCTACATACACTACAGGCTCAGGGTCTTTAAGGGCTAAGGGCTCTTGCCGAGCTATCTCTAGCAATATCTCGCGTGCTTTCTGTATGCTAGAGCTATAGCCTATACCTACTAACACATATACCCTTCTTTTTTCTTCTCGGCTGTAGTTGATAATACTATTACCAAACAGCTGTGTATTAGGTATGATGGCCTCTTCGTTATTAGGTTTATTGAGCGTTGTAGCAAATAGCCCTATGTTTTTAACCGTTCCTTTTTGTCCGTTAGCCTCTATAGTATCACTCACACGGAAAGGCTTGAATATCAATATCATTATACCGCTAGCAAAGTTAGAAAGAGACCCCTGCAATGCTAAGCCAATTGCTACGAAACCACTGGTAATGATAGCAATAAACTGGGTAGCGGGCAGTCCTATCACCTGTACTATGGTCAGGAAGAGCGCAATGTAGAGCACCCAGCGCACTACCTGCAATAAGAAGTTCTGTAGGGCAAGGTCTACTTGGCGGCGCTCCATTATGCGCTTTATCAACTTAGTTATAAAGCGAATGATATACCTACCTGCGTAATAAAGCGCGATAGTACCGAGCAAGGTAGGCACGTATTTAATAAGGTCAGTAGTCCAAGTCTTCAAAAGTATTTGAAGGTCTGAAGTAGTAATTTCTGTCATACTTAAGTTAGCTATTAGTTAAATAAAAGTTCGCGATATTTAGTAAGAGTCCACAGCTCATCGTCAATCATCAGTTCTAGTTTATCACAGTGGTAACGTATCTCATCAAAGAATGGTTTTACCTCATTGCAATAAGCATCGGCTCTTTCTACGAAAGTAGCCAGATGGTTAGCGCGTTTTCTCGCTTCAATCATTGCCTCTACAGTGCTGTGTATCACCTTTATGTGCTCAGAAATATGCCTAATAAGGTCTATTTGCTCCGAAGCCACTTCCTGATAAGCATCACCAAAAATCTCTTTGAGCCCGCGCACGTTTTCTATCAGCGTATTTTGGTAGCGCACGGCAGTAGGTACCACGTGGTTACGCGCAATATCGCCCAATACACGCGACTCTATCTGCACTGTTTTCACGTATTCCTCAAGAGCAATTTCATAACGGGCAATAAGCTCTACTTTACTCAGTACTCCCATTTCTTCAAAGAGAGCAATCGCTTTATCAGTAATGTTTTCTCTTAGCGCTTCAGGGGTAGTCTTATGATTAGAAAGTCCTCTACGGGCAGCCTCTTCTTCCCACGCCTTGCTATAACCATCGCCTTCAAAACGGATAGCCTTAGAGCTCTTCACATAAGCGCGCAATACCCTAAAGATAGCATCTTCTTTCTTCATTCCGCCCTCTATTAGGCTATCTACTTCTTTTTTGAAATCGATAAGCTGCTTGGCCACTATAGTGTTAAGCACCATCATAGGCTTGCCGCAATTGGCTTTAGAACCTACCGCGCGAAACTCAAATTTATTACCGGTGAAAGCAAACGGCGACGTGCGATTGCGGTCAGTAGTATCAAGGAAAAGGTCTGGTATCTTCCCTACCACATTCAACTTAAGTTCAGTCTTATCTTTACCAGAAACCTCCTCACCCGACATATTCTCCAGTGCATCAAGTACCTTGTTCAGCTGTTCGCCTATAAATACCGACACTATAGCAGGCGGAGCCTCATTTGCTCCCAGACGATAGTCATTAGTAGCCGAGGCTACCGAAGCGCGCAACAAAGGCTCATACTCGTGTACTGCCTTGATAGTACAGATGAAGAAAGTGAGGAATTGTAAGTTTTTCTGAGGAGTCTTGCTCGGGGCAAAGAGATTCACCCCTGTATCGGTCACCAGCGACCAGTTGTTGTGTTTACCCGAACCGTTTACGCCTGCAAAAGGTTTTTCGTGAAATAGCACCACGAAGTCGTGACGTTCAGCCACCTTACGCATCACGTCCATCAGCAGCGAGTTTTGGTCTACTGCCAAGTTAGCTTCCCCAAAGATAGGAGCCAACTCAAACTGATTAGGCGCTACCTCATTATGGCGCGTTTTTACCGGAATGCCGAGCAACAAACACTCTTGTTCCAAATCGCGCATATAGGCAAGCACCCTGCTCGGGATAGCCCCCAAATAATGGTCATCAAGCTGTTGCCCTTTAGCCGCTTCGTGCCCTAAGAGCGTTCTGCCGGTAATCATCAAATCCGGACGCGTATTAGCAAGCGTTCTGTCAATCAGAAAATACTCTTGTTCACACCCTAACGTACAAGTCACCTTGCTAACGTTCTTATCAAAATAACGAGCCACCTCAGTAGCAGCTTGGTCTATAGCACTCAGTGCTTTGAGTAGCGGCGTTTTGTTATCCAAGGCCTCACCCGTATAAGCGATGAAAATAGTAGGAATACAGAGCACTGTACCGTATACGAAAGGCGGCGACGAAGGGTCCCAAGCCGTATAACCTCGTGCTTCAAAAGTATTGCGGATACCCCCGTTAGGGAAGCTAGACGCATCGGACTCCTGTTGCACCAGCTGATTACCCGAAAAACGTTCTATAGCACTATCGCGCGTTACGGGCTCAAAGAAAGCATCGTGTTTTTCGGCAGTACCTCCTGTCAAAGGCTGAAACCAGTGCGTATAATGGGTAGCCCCTTTCGAGATAGCCCAATCGCGCATAGCTGCGGCCACTTGGTCAGCCACACGACGGTCTATTTTGGTGCCGTATTGAATAGCGTTCATTACCGCATCAAAAGCATCACGCGTCATCAACTGACGCATCGCCACCTCGTTAAACACATTGATAGCAAACAATTCAGAGCGTTTGCCATTTTCAGCCACTTGTAAGGGCTTCTTATTTTGTACACTATTAAGGGCGTTAAATCGTAACATAAAGATTAAGTGTTAGAAGATTTATGAATTAAATAGTTCTAATTCTTCAGGATTTCTTCTGTTATCCCAAAAAGACAGAATGGTAATAGTATTTTTTTCTATTAGGTAGAATATAGAATAATTGAAGAAAACTAATGCTCTGCGTATATTCTCATATCCTTCTACTTCTGCCCATAGATAAGGAAATCTTACTAAATCCTTAACAACCCTTTGTACTTCTGCATTCAATTTCACAGAGTACAAATTGCTTTTATTATGTTTTTTCCAGTACAGAAGTATCTCTTTAAGCTCTATTTTTGCTTGTTCAGTCCATTCTACGACCATAATAGAGCTTCCATTTCTTGTTCTACTTCTTCTTGCGAAGAAACTTTCCCTAATTTCTTATCATTAAGTCCCCTTAAAACAGCGCTCTCTTCAGCTGCTGTCATTTGGTATTTTATAGATACTTCTTCAGAAAATGGAACAAACACCTTTTGGGCTGTTCCTAATTCTTCTAATACAGATGTTTTCATAAACAAATCTCTTATTTTTTAGCAAAATTAAAAAATAAATATCAACCAACAAATTATTAGTGGCTATTTTTTAACTGCAATCCCAGTTATATAATACATCGTCAAATTTACAATTAGCCATATCTTCAGGACTGATAAAGAAATTAGCCACACCACAATCACCCCACAAAATTTCTTTCCCTTCTACCTCATCACTATCTATTTGCAGCAACAAAAAGGTATGAGAATCTCCTTCCTTGCGAGGGTCGTATTGAGTAAAGTAAGGATAACCACCAATTTTATGCCCGATAGCTTTGTCTAATAATTTAAAAACATCTTCTGGTAAATCCCATATTTCCGCCACTTCATCATCAAAAGTACTATTCCATTTCTCTATAAAAAACCTTTGAGAAGCTTCATCATAAAGCGTAAAACTTTCAGTACCTTTGGTAAAGCGTAAGGCAAACTGCAAATCAGCATCAAAAGGCAAGTAACAATCTTCAAAAGAGTAATGCTCTGTAAAGGCTTCTGCAGGCAAAGCTTCTCCTATAGTTGGGTAGTAAAGCACCCGTTTATTATCATTGCTACAAGGGTTATCAAAGTCTATCCCATACAGATAGTCTTCAGTATCAGCAATCCAAAACTGCAAAAGACCCTTTTTAGGGTACAGACTATTTTCAGGCAATTGCTCGCAGTTGATTTGCGCCAACATAAACAGCGGTTTGCCCTCGGCACTTCTGGGCAGCGCACCCTCTTTAGGGATATAAGGCACTCCCCCAACCTTACTATCAGTAACAGCCAACGCATCAGCTAATGATAGCTCAATGCCAATCACCTCCCGTTGGGTAAGCACTTCAAGATTTAAAACGAACTCTTCAATTTGTGCTTGTGTCGGAATCATATTTTAGGTAATTTTTGAGAGTTTTCAGCAATTGTTTTCTCATCGCGTGCGACTTTACGTTCTAATTTCTTAATATCTTCAGCGGGAGGCAATTCTTCTGGCTTGATACCACGCTGACCTAACATTTGTCGCACACTTTGATTATTCTGTACGTGTTCCTGTGTAATAGCAGATTCGCCGTGCAAATCATTACTTTCCACATTGTAATTAGTCATTTCAGTAGCGAGGTTTTTAGCAGCAATCGTAAGCGTTGGCAAGAAATCAGCCAAAGGTCTGTTAGCTTTCACTCCCAACCGCAGCTTCATATCCTCAGTAGTATGTCCGCCAAAAAGAGCGGTATCACCTTTAGAGCGGATACGCGCAAAGCCTTTATCATCAACGCCACGCTCATAAATGTTTTGCGAAAGTTGCTTTTCAGCACTTCTGAGTTTATCGCGCGTTTCTAAACGAGAAAGCAAGTTAAGACGTTCTTCTATAAGTTCTGCCTTGCGGGTTTGCACAGCAAAATAACTCTGAGCAAAAGCCACTTCTTCCTTTTTAGGGTCGCCATTCTGAGCAATGAGATAGCAAGCATAACGAGTAAGCATAAAATCCATAATTTCACGCTTCGAACCACTACCTAATTCGACCATTTTCGTGACCTCACGAAAATGGTCATCTACATTGATTTGCTGCGACTTACACGAAGCCACTGCCCTGTGTATCGCTACCAAAAAGTTCTCCCAACGGGCATAGCCTAATATAGTTTGCAATTCACGAGCAAACCAAACCTCTATTTGCTCTTTGGCATCTTCACTCTCTATATGACGAGTAATACCATCAAACTGGTTTTTATACTGCAAAATACTGTTTTTATCCATAATATGTTGGTTTAATAATTATCTTCCCAGTGAAAAAGCACATCATCGAACTTATAATTTCTTATGATCACCCATTACTAACGGCAAAAATACTATATAATTAGCAAACCTACCCAAGAGCAGAAAAATATACTACTGTAAGTTCCAGTAGTAAGTGCAATTTTAAGTATATAAGATTATCGTTTATCAATTTTCATTACCATTTCCTCAAAAGATTCTCGGGGAACGATGGCTTTGTTGCGTACTCGAGTACGATAGTTGTAGATGGTATTAGTGGAATAATGTAAGAAAGTAGCTATTTTAGAGCTATCGGTAATACCCAAGCGAATAAGCGCAAAGATACGCAACTCAGGGGGCATTTTATGAGACTTAGGATCAAAACGCTCCTCTTCAGCTAACAGAGCATTGAACTCTGTGATAAAATTAGGAAATAGGTGAAAGAAAATATCATCAAATAACTTGTAGAATTCTTTAAGCTCTTGCTCTATCATCTCAGTAGAACGAAGAACTTTGTTGAGTTCTTCCCAATTGCGATCTTTTGCTTTTTTGGCGAGCATTTTTTGGTATTTTTCTAATTTGGTAATATATACAGAACACAAGTTGAAAAACTCGCTTATATAAGCTTCTTTTACTTCATTGCTTTCATTGAGTTGTGTTACCACTTCGCATAAGTGTTCATTAAGTTGTTCTAAATCTTGGTTTTTGTGATAAAGCTCTTTGCGTATTTTGGTAATTCGCTTCATTTGGCGGGTAACCAATACAACAGCAATGATGAGAAAAACGGCAAACAATCCTACTAATAACAAAGCGTTGCGAAGTTTGGTATTCTGATTGTGTATACGCTCTTGATAAGCTTTTTCAATGATAGGAAAAATCTTCATCACCTCGTCTGAGCGCAACTGAGCATTGCAAAAAGTAGCGTCTTCCATAGCCGATTTTATGCAGGTATAAGCATTCTCTATTTCGCCTAATTGAAAGAGTGCTGAAGCAAGTTCAAGCATCGAAGCGTTTTCTTTAATAGCATCTTTGATGTCACAACTTGCCGATATAGCAAAGTACTCTATTTGCTTAGGTACATTCTTTTTCTTTTTGTAAAGCGTGCCAAGCACATAGCCTAATACGGCTTTTTCGTGTTCATCGGTGTGCATTAGGGCAAAGCGGTCAAGGAGAAGTTTTTCGGCTTCGTCATAACGACCAGCATCGGAGAGTACTCCTGCATAGAGAAGGATATAGTGGGTAGTATTTTTATCTACTAAATTGAGAAGAAGATCGCGATAGGTATTGCTTTTGGCAATATAAGTTTTAGCATCAGGACTATTGAAAGCGTAATTATTGTAGAGATTTAGATAACAGTTATAATACTGAATGAGCTGAGATTGTTGGAGTTGGTTTTTATCAATAGCTCTAAGCAGGTCTGCAGCATCTAAGTAGTTGCCCGAAATGATGTAGAGCGAAGCGAGGGAAAGATGCGAATCATTTTGGAGGTCGGGTTTTTGGAGTTCTTCAGCGATGCGGATATTCTGTTTCACATAGTACACCGCCGAGTCGGATATATAAGTTTTAAACTCGTCGAAGAGGCGTTGGTTGATAGCATAGCGTTGTTCAGCAGAAGCGTTAGGCACTCGTAGTAAATTGATAGCTTCTTTTATTTTGCGTTCTTTTTGCTGGGTGTATTGGTCTTTTTGTTTGATAAGGAGTAGGGTTTTATTTTGTTCCACTTGGGCAAGAACGTAATAAGGGAACAATAGCAAGAGAAATATGATAAGAGCTTTGTACTTCATTTTCAAACATTAATTTTTCAAATGCAAAAATAAGAATAATTACCAAATTAGCAAATTTGTAAATTGGAAAAAAAGCTGCTAAGCAAAGTGCTTAGCAGCTTTTTCACTATTATTACTGTAATTGCTATTGTTTTTTTAATCCTTTGGCTTGTGCCTTATCGGTGAGGGGGTACAAGCTAATGGCATAACCCCCACCTGCTACTGAGTGCAGGGTGAGCTTGCTCTTGTTGGTCACCAATACTTTTTGAATGGTATAGGCTTGTGGATTAGTTTGATAGTTGGCATCTTCGGCATCGGCATAGATAGTGGCTACATAAGTAGTTTTGGGCTCTAAGAAACTGAAATGAATCTTGGAGGTGAAATCCTTGCCGGCTGTATTGCCTACAAACCAATTGCGAGTGCCTTTGGCTTTGCGCGCCACAGTGATATAAGCCCCTGGTTCAGCTTCTAAATAGTGGCTTTCGCTCCAATCGAGGGCAACCTCTTTGATAAACTGAAAAGCATCAGGGAAACGGCGATAGTTCTCAGGAAGGTCAGATGCCATTTGCAGCGGACTGCTCATCGTTACGTACAATGCCAATTGGTTTGCCAAAGTGGCATTGCAGTGTGAATGGTTGTTGGGGTTGTTCTTGCTGATGTCCATTTCAAACACCCCAGGGGTATAGTCCATTGGTCCGCCTATGAGTCGGGTGAAGGGCAACACGCACACGTGGTTAGGCTTACTACCGCCAAAGGCTTGGTATTCACCTCCGCGTGCTGACTCGTTGCCTATGAGGTTAGGATAGGTACGACACAAACCCGTAGGGCGCACTGCCTCGTGAGCATTCACCATAATGCGGTAGTCAGCAGCTTTTTTAATAGCATAAAGGTAGTGATTGTTCACCCACTGACTGTAATGGTTTTCGCCTCGCGGAATGATATTCCCTACATAACCGCTTTTTACGGCAGGGTATTCGTATTTGTTCATTAGCTGATAGGCTTTATCCATAAAACGCTCGTAGTTGCGGATAGACGAGGAGGTTTCGTGGTGCATAATCATCTTAATTCCCTTGCTTTTGGCGTATTGGTGAATAGCTTCGATATCAAAATCGGGGTAAGGTGTTTGGAAGTCGAATACCAAATCTTTGGAATGTCCAAACCAATCTTCCCACCCTATGTTCCAACCTTCTACCAGTACGCCATCAAAACCATTTTCGGCAGCAAAGTCGATGTATTTCTTCACATTTTCGGTAGTAGCTCCGTGTTTGCCGTGGGGTTTGAGGGTGGTGTAATCAGTTTTACCTATATGTACACTGGGCACATCGTAAGTATACGACCATTCTTTCATACCGGTAATCATTTCCCACCATACCCCTATGTACTTCATTGGGTGAATCCAAGAGGTATCAGCCAAAGCGCAAGGTTCGTTGAGGTTGAGAGTGATATCCGAAGCCAAAATATCGCGGGCATCATCGCTAACAATTACTGTACGCCAAGGGGTTTGGGCAGGGGTTTGCATATAACCTTTGGCGCCGTTAGCATCAGGGGTAATCCACGATTGGAACACGAAAGTCTTGTCGTTGAGGTTGAGGTGCATCGCTCCGTAGTTTACCAAAGCAGCTTCGTGCAGGTTGATGTACAGACCATCGTCAGTTTTGAGCATCAAAGCAGTTTGTACGCCCGTATCCGAAAAGCCTGTTTGTGCTAAATTTGCCTGACGTCCTTTTTGGTTGATAGCGCGTATTTCGGAGAGGCGCGATTGCTGATAGTCGTACTCTTGGGTATCGTAATCGCCGGGTATCCACCACGCTTGGTGATTGCCCGTCATTGCAAACTCAGTGCGTTCTTCTTTAATTACAAAGTAAGGCATTTGCTTTTGTTCGGGGAACTCATAGCGGAAGCCCAATCCGTCGTCAAACAATCTAAAACGCAGGTTCATCTCTCGGTGGGTATCCTTCTGTTTAAGGCTCACCAATAGTTCGTTGTAGTGGTTGCGAATATTTTGGCTTTCGCCCCATACGGGTTGCCAAGTTTCATCAACGGTTGTATTTTGGGTATTCACCACTTCAAAGTTATGGTAGAGAGAGGTGTTTGCTCCCTCTTTTTTGGTGATTTCAGTGCCAAATTTCACTTCGTTAGAGCTAAATAGTTCAATACCTAATCTACTCGGTTTAACCACTTCTTTTCCCTTGTAAAAAAGCGAATAGGTAGGAGTACCTTCCGCGCTGAGCGAAAAAGAGAGTTTTAGCACTTTGTTAGGCGAAAATAACTCCTGCGCTACAGCAGTAGCACAGGAGAGGATGGTTATTGTTATGAAAGTAAGAAATCTCATTGATTTGTCAATTTGTTGATTAGTCAATTAGCTAATTTTCTCATTAATACTCTATCACCACCATATCCCAATAGCTGAGGGAGGGGAGGGTGAAGGTAATTTGGTTGTTGTTATAGGTAAATTCTACGGCACGAGGAGCACCGCCAAAGAGGTCGGGACTAGCAAACCACACTTTTTTGGGTTGTGCGGTTACAGCAACAGTAGTTTTAAGGTCAGTTACTGTGGTAGGTTTCTTTTGAGTACCATTGGTATCACGCCAGTCCATAGAGGTTACCCCGTTGAAATTGATAAGGTGCACTATATCCTTGCCGTTCACGGTTTTGGTGAGAGCCGCCACTTTATCCTTCGCTGCAGGCCAAGCCGCTATGGTTGCATTTTCGGCAGTTACTTGAGCTGAGGTATAGCTACCGCCATCGCGCAATAGGTTTTGGTAAGCTACCAAGAAATCGTAGTAGGTGATGAGCGCTTTTTTGAGGTCGGCTTTCATTTGAAGGTTTTTGTTAGGAAAATACTCATTGGCGAGGTAGTGTTCACCTATCTCTAAATGAGCCCCTCCGAAGGCAAAAATCACGGCATTGGTGAGCAATACGCCAGGTTCGTTTACAAAACCTGCATTCTTAGATTTTTCGTAATCCATATAGGCAGCCAACACGGTTTTGAGTTGGTTGTTGCTACGATTGTAGTTGTCGAGGATAATACGTGCCAACTGGTCGTAGGTTTTTTCGTCCCATACTTCGGTATAGAGAAAATCCACTTTATTGGTACCTGCAATTTCGGTTTGACCATATTGCCCTACCGCGTTCATCACAAGGCGCTTGTTAGGGTGTGCGCTTTTCATAGCATTGATAAACGAAGCGTACTGAGGCAAGAGGTCTACACTATTGCCATTGTAATCGTATACCGTGCCACGCCCTCCGAGTTGGTCGATATGATAGCCATCGAAACCAAAAACGGCATAGACATCGCTGTTGCGTCCTGCTAAGTAGTTTTGCCAATGCGCATTGCCAGGGTTGGTGAGGTAGATACTACTACGGGCAAAGTCTCCTAACACGTGCGCATCTTTCTCTTTGTGCTGGTTATCTTTATAGAGAAACCACTCTTTGGAAACCCCATCGGCTTCCGCATTTTTAAGTGCCCCGAAAGCCAAATTGTAAAACATCGCTTTCATACCCTTGCTATGAGCAGCACTGATATAGCCGCGTACAGTAGAAAGAAAAGTGGGGCGTTTGAAAAGGTCAGGCCACTCATTAGCAGGGTTTTGAGGAGTGCCAGCCAGCGGTTTGTGGTGGTCGTACATCCAGTCGTAGAACTGAATACCATTGATGTGACAGCGATTCATAAAGTCGATATTCTTCTCAATAGGCTCGTTTTTGCCGTAAGAAGACAAGAAGCCATAGCGAGGGAATTTTGTCCAATCAGAAGATACATCCACAGCGATACTGCCGTAAGTATTTTGTTTACCGCCAGCTTCTTGGCAGATTTCCACCAAATAACCTCGATAGTCATCAGCAGGGGTTACCCATTGCCAAGAGGTGCTGGTAAGAGGTTCTTCTTTAATAACTTCTCCTAAGTAAGAGTAGCGTACTTTGTAAGTACCAGAGGGCATACTCGCCAAGGAGAAGCGCACTGTGCTACCAGGGGTGTAGACCGCCTTATCGGTGCTGATATCTATTTTCAAATAAGTTTCGCCATAAGTAATAGGGTTATTGCTCGGTGTGTCGTTCTTCTCGCAAGAGAAGAGGCTGAGCGTAGTGGCGAAGAATAAAGTATATAAGATTTTCATTTTGAAAGAGGGTTGCATTTTACTGTTTTTTGATTATCACCGTTTGGGTGAGTTGATTAAGAGTGATTTTATAGGTGCCTGCCTCAGTGATTTTCCACTTGTTATCGGGGTTAGAGCCGTGGGCGCTGAAAATCATAGGTTCTTCAACACCGGCGGGTGCTTTATCAGCTTTAGAAGCTAAGAACCAGTCGCCACCCCAATCGCTTTTCTTGTCGCAAGAGAATTTGAGTTCGCCTGCTTTCAAGTCACCTTCCCAAGTAAAGACATTAGGATTACTGTTATCAACAGCCATAGTAATAGGATTGTTGATATCCCAACCAGCATCGGTAGCACTACCAATCATATACATTGCGGCATAAGGGGTGAAAGGCACAATATCAATCTTCATCGTACGGGTGTTGAGCGTAATCTTGTAAGTACCTGCTGCAATTTTCCATTTGTAATCGGGGTCGCCTGCCCATTTCTTTACAGGGAGGTCGCTACCTTCAGGAGTATTATTTTCTTTAGGACGGAAGAATACTGCCCCCCAATCGCCTTCTTTAGTTCCTATTTTGAACTCACCTCCATTGCCTAAATCGGCATTGTAGTGGAACACAAATGGGTCGGCGGGGTCTACAGTCATTTTCTTGAAGCTCCAACCAGTAGGTTCACCTACAAACCACAACTCGGTATATTCAGGCGCTTCGCCTTTGGTAATGCTTATAGTGAGGTTGATGAGGTTCACTTTCACGGTATAGACGCCACCTTCAGCAATTGTAAATTTCTCATCACTATTGTCGGCATCGGTTTTGCGGAAGTGCAGTTCGCTATTATTACTGCCTTTGCCATACGATGGTATAAACTGACCTTTGGTAGTGATGAACTTGATTTCGCCAGCAGACAATCGTCCTGACCACGCAAAGGCTTTAGGAGTACCCTCAACAGGTTTCATCTCTTCGGCTTGATCGGCACTCCAACCGTGAGGGGCAGCACTACCGATGATATACAACGTATTGCTGATAGGAGTATGCGTTTTGAAAACAACAGTCTTCACATTAGTCTGTTGTTTCATTCCCTCGCCAGAAGCTACTTGGGCAATGATGCGTACTTCCATAGTAACTTCGGTGTCTGCCGCAACTTTGAAAGTGTTGAGCAAGAGGTTGTTTAGTTCCTCGTTTTTATACACTCTCTCATAGGCTTCACGACCTAGATTCTCGCTGATACCTCCCGCAAAGTTGTTGCCTTGCACATCCATTTGGAAAGTATAGGTGATAGCGGCATTGGTGCCGTAATTAGAAGCCGCCGTCCAAGTGAGCTTGATAGCTTCTTGTTCGGGGTTAGCAGCGTCTAAGGCTACGTTTTCTTTTGGAGCTTTCAATTCAAAAGGTTTGCCCTCTTTGAAGAGCTCCATATAGTCCTCTTTTTTACAGCCCGTAAGGAGCAGTAAGAGGAAAGCGATGTATAAATGGTATGGTTTCATATTAATTTATCGATTTGTCAATTTGTCAATTTGCCGATTTACTAATTATTATATTACCAGCCTGGGTTTTGGGTAAGGTTGGGGTTGGCATCGATGTCTTTTTGAGGGACGGGCAAGAGCAGGTGTTTCTCGCGGGCGTTGGTTTTGCCTATAGAGTGCAAGAAATTGAGTGCATACTGACCGTTGTCCCAGCGAATCATATCAAACCAGCGATGCCCTTCAAAAGCGAGTTCTATACGGCGTTCGTGGCGTATTTTCTCGCGCATTTGTGCTTGGGTGAGGTTCTCTATATCAGCGCGATTGGTAAGCCCAGCGCGGGTGCGGACTTTGTACAAAGGCACTTCGGCTTCGGTGGTGCGACCCAATTCGTTGAGGGCTTCCGCTTTCATTAGGAGTACATCGGCAAAGCGGAGCGCTACAAAGTTGGCAGAGTTAGTGTTGAAGTCAGGTGACTGACTTAGTGGCACTAAAAACTTGCGCACGTTGTAACCTGTATTAGACATTGAAGCGCGGTATGCATTCCCTTCAAAATTAGGGCAACCCTCGTAGAGAATAGTCTTATCCTTACGGAGGTCGCCAGCCTCGTATTGGTCTACAAACTCTTGTGTAGGCTGATTCCAACCATAAGCACCACCTACCCAACCACTGTTGCGAGGCCCCATAAAAGTACTGAGCCAAGAGGCTTGGTTTTCTTCGCCCCAGAAATCATCTTTGGTGAGTCCGTAGTACTGAATTTCAAAGATAGACTCAGCAGTGTTTTTGTTGCGTTCGGCAGCGCCAAAACAATCGGAATAATCAGGATTGAGGGTATAGCCGAGGTTTTCGACAGCGTTGCACATTTCAAGAGCTTCGCTATATCTGCCCAAGGTGAGGTATACTTTGGCGAGCATACCCGCAGCAGCACCTTTGGTTGCGCGACCTTTATCGGCATTGCTATATTGCTCGCGTGTAGGCAATAGATTGAAAGCCTCTCTAAGGTCGGGGATAATCACCTCGTTGTATATCTTCATTTTGCTTTGGCGGAAAGGCGTTTTGTTAGTCAAACTCTCTTTAGGGTCGAGCTGAAGAGGCACATCGCCAAAGAGTTGCACCAAAAGGAAATAGTAGTGCGCGCGGAGGAATTTGGCTTCACCGATACAGCGGTTTTTGATATTCTCAGGGATATTAGCTGAAGGCAATGCTTTTAGAGCCGTATTGCAATAGAGAATACCAGGGTTACAACCACGCCATATTTCGAGCGCCAAAGGGTTATCGGCAGTCGCATTGAAGTTAGAAAGGGTGATGGTTTCGAGTCCATCGGTACCTCCTCCAGCGCCTACGATGCTGTTACCTGCTACGATGTCGAGCGTCCAGAGGCGCATATTGTAGAGGTTAGAGCGTTGCAAAGGTTTATAAGCCGAATTGGTAAGAGCAATTGCTGATGCCGCATCGCTTATGTTTTCAGCACTTGAATCTTCGTAAGGGGTCTTGTCCAAAAACTTAGAACAAGCCGTGAAGAGCGGAAATGCTAATAGGGTGATGTATAATATCTTTTTCATAGTATTAATTCCTCTCCCCCGTTCCCCCTCTCCCAAGTAGAGGGTGCAAGCCACAAAGGCTGCATAGGGGTAATATTGTTTTATGGTTTATAATTATGTTATATTTTATTACCTGATATCTGATACCTAAAACTGCACATTTAATCCGAAACTAACTGTGCGGGTTACAGGGTAAGTACCGCCATCAACTCCACCAGTGCCTACTTCGGGATCCATACCGCTGTATTTGGTGAAAGTATAGAGATTTTGGCAAGACAGATATATGCGCAACATATCGGTATGGAATTTTTGAGTAACCTCTTTAGGAAGCGTATACCCCAAAGTTACGTTTTTGATGCGCAAATACGAACCGTCTTCTACAAATCGGGTAGAGTGACGCGTATTTTGATTAGGGTCGCCATAGATAGCACGCGGAATGCTATTGCTAGTGCCCTCGCCAGTCCAACGGTCTTTTACTTTGGCAATTTGGTTTTGTGGTACCGACATTCCCTCTTGCCATATACGATTAGCATTGTAGATATCGTTACCTGCTACGCCTTGTAAAAATATCTGTAAATCGATGTTTTTGTAATTGAAGTTGTTGTTCATAGAGAATGTCCATTCAGGGAACGGATTACCAATATAAGTACGGTCATCGGCATTGATGACCCCATCGTTGTTAAGGTCGCGGAACTTCACATCGCCAGGGGCGGTACCATTTTCCACTTGGGTAGCATAGTTATCTACCTCAGCTTGGTTTTGGAACAAGCCGTTCATCACATAGCCATAGAAAGAGTTCACAGGGTGACCCTCAGAGAGAATTTGCAATTTGGTGAGGAACGCTTCAAAACCAGTGAATAGAGGCACTCCATCGTTCATCTTCACGATTTTGTTGCGGTTGAACGATACGTTTACATCAGTATTCCATTGGAAGTCCTTTTTATTCACATTCACTGATGATACCGTGAGCTCTACCCCTTTGTTTTGTACTTTACCAGCATTGATACTCGGCACATTGATATCTGAATAACCAGAGCTTACTGATACCGCCATAGGTACTAACATATCGCTGGTGTTTTTGATATAGGCATCTAAAGTGAGGTTCAAGCGGTTTTTGAGTAGCGCAAGGTCAATACCCCCGTTGAATTGTTCTACAGTTTCCCATTTTACATTAGGGTTAGGCATTACGTGAGGATAAAGAGTAGAAACCAAATTGTTGTTGAATACATATTGCCCTGTGCGCAATTTGGTGAAATAAGCATAGTTATCAATACCACCTTGGTTACCAGTCATACCGTAACCCACGCGCAATTTCACATCGTTTACATAGTCGTTTTTAGGGAAGAAAGACTCATTCGATGCACGCCACGCCAAAGAGAAAGAAGGGAAAGTACCCCAGCGGTTCTCTTTGGAGAAACGCGAAGAACCATCGCGGCGCACCGTAGCAGTGAGTAAGTACTTATCAGCATAAGTATAGTTGAGTCGCCCGATGAAGGAGAGGATAGCCCAATCGTTCATTGTACCGCCTACCGTAGGGTTTTCTAAACCTTTGCTGAGTTGGTTTTGCTGGTCGCTCAAGAAGTTGCTCACACTCGCATTGATTTTGCTATACACGTTGTTTTGCGCACTGGTGCCCACCATCACATTGAGGAAGTGTTTTTGGGCAAAAGTATTGGTATAAGTGAGTGTGTTATCCCAAAGGAGGGTAGTACTCTTATTAGCATCTTGATAGAGGTTAGAAAGCGGATTAGGTATTGGTTTCCAGTTGTATTTAGGAGAGAAACTGCGGTTGTCCCAATATTTAAAATCGAGTCCTCCAGTGGTTTTGAATACCAAATGTTTTACAGGAGTAATCTCGGCAAAGATATTGCCCAAAATGTTATAGCCTTTGGTAGTGTTTTGTCCGTTGATAAGAGCAGTACCGACCACATTGCGGATATCGCTGTACTGATGGGCAGGCGAATCAGGACCTGAATAACTGCCGTCTTCATTGTAAATAGGTTGTGTAGGCAAAGAAGCCATCGCCATACGGATGTTGTAGTCGCCAGATTTCTTCTCGTCGTGGCTAAGGGTAAGGTTGTTACCAAACTTTATCCACGGTTTTACACGTGACTCACCATTGAACTGCACTGTATAACGGCGGTAAGAGGTGTTGAGAATAATCCCATCTTGGTCGAACACGCCCCCTGATACGTAGTAATTGCTCTTGTCGTTACCACCTGAGTATGAAAGCGAATAGTTGCGCATAAAAGCAGGACGGAAAAGCGCTTTGAGCCAATTGGTGCCTTCGCCCCAATCGTTGGGGTTAGCAAAGTCGGGGCGTTGTGTAAGTGGACTGACCCCAGGGGTACGGTTATAGTTGGCAATCATTTCGTTGTGAAAAGATGCAAACTCGCGGGCGTTGAGCATCACGGGCAAGTTGGCAGCCTGCTGAAGAGCTACATTGGAGCTGAACGACAGCTTGCCGTCTCCGCTTTTTCCTTTTTTGGTAGTGATAAGCACCACCCCATTAGCCCCACGAGAGCCATAGATAGCTGTAGCTGAGGCGTCTTTTAGCACATCGATATTCTCAATATCATCTACGTTGAGGGCGTTGATACCGAGGTCGGTAGGTACGCCATCAATCACCAATAGCGGTTCACTGTTGTTAATTGTGCTAATACCGCGAATGCGAAATGACACATTGTCGCCCGGTTTTCCTGCTGAGGTTACTTGCACCCCCGCTGCACGCCCTTGGAGCGCTTCGCCTGCATTGGCGATAGGTTTCTCTTTGAGGGCTTTGTTAGACACTGAAGTTACCGCCCCCGTAAGGTCTTTTTTGCGGACGGTACCATAGCCTACTACCACCACTTCGTCTAACTGCTCTTGTTCTTCTTTGAGCACGATAGTAAGTTGGTTTTGGGTGCCTACTGCCACGTTTTGGGTGTGATAGCCAATAAACGAAACCGAGAGGGTTGCTTTAGCTGGTATTTCTAAGGTAAAATTACCATCGAAATCGGTGGTAGTACCCTTGGTAGTGCCTTTCACCACTACTGATGCCCCCAGCACAGGCTGGTGTTTTTCATCGATTACCTTTCCGCTAATCTTTTTATTTTGAGCAGAAAGGGCGGTAGAAAGCAAGCTAAAAAGTAGTAGCAAGGCGAGCTTGCTAATACTGTTTAATAAAGTTCTTTGTTTTCCTTTCATTTTAGTTAAGTGTTTTTTCAATTGTCAATTGATATCTAATTCTGGCGCAAAGATAAAACGTTAAAGATATATTAAAACATCAGATAGTGAAAATATAGATACCTAAAAATGTAGTAGTTTGATAAACAATAAAATAAAAGAAAAACAAGAACGAAAAATATAAAAAGAAAATTAATAGATACGGGCTAAACGGGCAGAAGAATGGGAGGGTTAAGAGGGCTGGGAAGGCTGGGAGTAGTATATTTTTCTGGTTTTTGGGTGGGAGGTAGATATTTGCATTTTCGATGTTCGTTTAGTGTTTGTCTATTGTTTGTGTATTGTTTGTATATCTGAAGTAAAGGATAGGTGTAGGAGAAAATTTTTCTGATTTTTGAATTTGCTATTTATCTTTTGTTTTGTATTTTTGCCGCCGAAAATTAAAAAATAAAAAACTATGAAAAAGAACATTTATTACTTTGTTATGGGCGTTTTTGCCCTATTGGGTACAGTATCTTGCTCTAAATCAGAGAGCGAAGAAAGCACAAAATATCAAAACCTACCCAAGGAGGTCAAAAGCATCGTTCCTGATAACATTCTAAGAAAATTAGAAGCAAATGGTATGGTCATACATACTGGCACTACCCCTCCTAATATCGAAGGTACTTTCAATATAACTCCGTTCGAGTTAGCTTTTACCGATGTTGAAGATTATCAGTATGTTGTAGGCTATCAGATAACAGGTTATACCTATCATTTCTACGACCAACAAGGTGTAAAAATAAAAACGGACTACCAAAACCTCAATTTATTAAGTGATGATAAAGCGATAGGCAAAGGCACTATCATTTCGGGCAGTGAGAATAAATTTACTGCTTATATGGCTTTTGAAGGTGAAAATAAGTCTATAGGTGCCAGCTATAAAGAGGTAGCTGTCATTTCAGGGGAAATCACTGCACAGGGTATTAAGAACTTCAGATATGCCTTTTGTTTATTAGAAAAGAATGACCCTCTTAATAAACTGATGCCAGTAGGGGGTACCCGCATTTGGTTCGACAGCGATAATATGTCTGAAAGAGAATAAAGCAACCTACTAGTTGCTAGTTAATGTATAAAAAAACGTGGGATATCCCACGTTTTTTTAATTACCATTGTTTTTGAAATACCAAAATAGTATTTGTGTTGCCAAAGAAAAGAGTTTGTTTATCATCACTAAAGCTAAACGGAATAGGTACTTTTTGTCCGTTAGAAACGTTGTAATACGTATTACCTTCTCTTGCCCAAGCAAAGGTTTTTCTTTCTTCATCACCACATTTTACACCGTCATCTGATAGCCTGTAGTATATGGTAAAACCAATTGTACTTGCTACAATATCACCTCTAAAGCAAGCAGGAATACCCGCCTTAAATTCTTTTATAGTCTTACCGCTCTTCAATTGTACTTTGGTAAGTCTCCAATAACCTACAAAGGGGTCTAAGTGACTATAATCTACGCCCCGCTTATGAAGAATCAATGTTTCATCATTACCCTTATCATTTAGGAAACGCAATATGAGCTCTTTGTTTTTCATTTCATAATTGACAGTAGCTGTTTGTCCTTTGTAGCCTTTAGGAGAATCAGCCGTTATAGTCAAATGAAAAGCACTGTTAGAAGCGGTGTAATCGTAATACTTAAAGTCTTCTTTACAAGTAGAATTATCTTCATATACCCGTTTGTGCTTCAGCTGGTTGTCAGAGATTTCAAATACAGTTCGTTTTGAACATTGATTGGGAGTATACCAATTGTATTCGTTTATACTTTGTTTTAGGTTGTACATAGTATGGATATACCAATCACCTTTAAGCGAAGTACTACTACCATTGTCATCATCTTTTCCGCAAGAGAAAAGACATAAAGCTGTGGCAACAAGTGCCGATAAGATACGTTTTTTCATATTTGTTTTTATTTTAAAAGTGAATATTGGGACAAAGATAATAAAAAATACGCTTATATCTTATATAACATTTTTTTATAATCAAAAAATATACTTATTTTTGCCTTGAAAAATTGTAAATTTATATAGAGAGTTATGAGTAGTATTTTTGTCATTGGTATTTTTCTGTGTTGCTTTCTCTCAGTATTGCTCTTTAGCAAAGCTGCTAAAAGGTTGCCCGACAATATACTGGGGGTCTGGTTGTTATGTATTGCAACCTACTTGCTCAACTACTACCTGCACTATTTGGGGTATTGGGAAAAATACCCGCATTTAGTAGGGGCTACTCATCCATTCCCTTTGCTGTTTGCGCCTTTTGTCTATCTGTATGTCGTTACTAACCTACGCCAGCCACAGCGACTCTATTGGCGAGACGGCCTTCACTTTCTCCCCTTTGCTGTTACCTATGTGCTGATGTTCCCCTTTTTATTTGGTTATTCTGCTGCCGAAAAGGCAATGATAGATCAAGCCGATTACCACAGCCCCTACCAATGGCTATTTACTATTTCATTTATAGCTTTTGTAATCGTATGCGTAGCCTATTCAGTAGCAACCTATCATAAAATCAACCAATACGAACAAATTATAGGCGAGCAGTTTGCCTATAATGAGGGTATTAGCCTACAATGGCTACGACTCTTACTCATCGGGTTCGGAATCATCTTCTCAGTGATGATAGTGGGATATGTACTCCAGTTTCTGTTAGAAATAGAGTTAGCAGTCAATATAGAACTCATTTTCTTAGGTCTTTTTGTATTGCTTATAGCACTTATTGGTTTCTGGGGCATACGCTATCAAGGTATTTTTACTGCTGAAAAACCCAAAGTATTGTACTCTTCAGAAAAGCCATCGGAGGCAGAAGAAACTGAAGAGCCACTTAAAATGCCAGAGTACCGCAAATCAGGACTCAAGCCAGAAGAGGCGAAAAACCTACATAAGCAGTTACTTACACTAATGGCTACTGAAAAACCTTACCTCGAGCCCAAACTCTCTTTAGCCCAATTAGCCGATAGTTTAGGTGTTCTACCCAACCATTTGTCGCAAATTATCAACCAGTATGAGGGTAAGAATTTCTATGATTTTGTCAATAACTATCGTGTAGACGAATTTATAGCTTTAGCCAAAAAAGATACTGATAAAAACTTCAACCTATTAGGGCTTGCTTTCGAAGCAGGCTTCAACTCCAAATCATCATTCAACCAAGTTTTCAAGAAGATAAAAGGACAGACCCCAAGCCAATTCGTAAATGAGGGATAAGGTATATATTTAATAAAAAAGACGTCCAAACCCTCACGCTTAGGCGATACACCCCTTTTTGCGCCGTACTTTTGCCCCAGAATTTTAAAAGTATTACGCAATGAAAACGTTTTTTCATATCCTCTTGCTTTTAGTGCTACCTCTTACCGCACAAGCACAAGATATTAACCAAACCCTCAGAGGTACTGTTTACGACCAAAGCACACACGAACCCCTAATAGGGGCTACCGTAGTGGTGCAAAACTCCGACCCTGTTATAGGGACAACTACTGATGAAAACGGTCATTTCACCCTCCTCAATCTCCGTTTAGGAAGAGTCACTTTAGAAGTTTCTTATATAGGCTACGATAGCCAGACAATTCCCGAAATACTCATTACCTCAGCCAAAGAAGTCGTGCTAAACATAGCCCTCAGAGAAGCCTTTACCGAGCTCGAGGGAGTCGAGTTAGTAGCAGGCATACGCAAAGAGAAAGCACTCAACACAATGGCTACCGTTAGTGCGCGTACCTTTTCGGTAGAAGAAACACAGCGTTACGCCGGCGGACTTAGCGACCCTGCCCGCTTGGCATCAGCCTTTGCAGGAGTCTCTACAGGCAACTTGCAAGACAATTCCATTATCGTGCGTGGCAATGCACCACAAGGCGTACAATGGCGATTAGAAGGGGTAGAAATCCCCTCACCTCAGCACTTCTCTGGCGGCAATGTCATTGGCGGCGGACTGGTAACGCTCTTTAGCAATCAGGTGATTAGCAATTCCGATTTCCTTACAGGCGCTTTCCCTGCTGAATATGGCAATGCCCTTGCTGCTGTTTTCGATGTAAAAATGCGCACTGGCAACACTTCTCGCTACGAGCACACCGCTCAAGTAGGCGTCTTAGGACTCGATTTTGCTTCCGAAGGACCTCTTTCACGCACCAAAGGGGCTTCTTATCTCTTCAATTATCGCTATTCTACTTTGGGCTTGCTTAATGATTTGAAGCTCAACAACACAGGGCAACGCATCAAGTACCAAGACATTTCTTTTAAGCTGAATTTTCCTACCGAGAAAGCAGGTACTTTCTCTCTTTGGGGTATTGGCGGCACTGACCATACCCATAAAGAAGCTATTAAAACCCCCAGCGATTGGAAAACCGACATCGACCGCATGACTAACAGCTGGGATACCTACGTAGGTACGATAGGCTTACGCCACCAAATCACTGCGGGCGAGAAGAGTTTTGTAGAGTCGCACGCTGCCTTTTCAAGCACTGACGACCGCATTACTACCGATTACCTTTCAGATGACGCTTCAGTGTTCACCCCTGATAGTCGCCTGAAAAAGCAAAACGGAACCCTTACACTGGCTACCTCGCTTACCCATAAACTTTCTTCCTCAGCTACTTTCAAAGCAGGGATTACCCACAAACAGCTTTTCTATAACTACGACCTCAGCGCAGCACAAGACTATGTGCCAAGCACCTATGCGCGTATTGTCAATTCAGCAGGGAATACCAATTTTACCGAAGCCTACTCACAAATTAAATACCAGCTATCACCTTCACTTTTGGCTAATGTGGGCTTGCGCGCTCACCACTTTGGTCTGAGAAAAGAGATAACGTTAGAAAGCAGAGCAGGACTGGCTTGGAAGATAAGTGATAAACACAGTTTGAGTTTCGGCTATGGCAAACACTCTCAACCCGAAGACCTCAATGTATATATGATAGAAGTAGGAGGCGTGGCTGTAAATAAAGATTTGAAAATCAGCGAGGCACATCATTTTGTATTGGGCTACGATTGGCAGCTTACCGATAAATTGCGCTTCAAGATAGAGGGGTATTTTCAGTATCTGTGGAATATTGCTGGCGAAGAAGGTACCAGCTACTCGCTTATCAACCTACGCCGTGCGTTGTACCTGAACAAAAAGCTCGTGAATAATACCGAGGGGCGCAATTATGGCATCGACCTTACTTTAGAGCGCTTTTTAGGCAATAACTATTACTATCTGATTACCGGCTCAGTATTCACCTCAAAATACAAAGCAGGCGACAATGTATGGCGCAATACTCGTTATAACAAAGGTTTTGTGCTAAATGCCCTCTTTGGCAAGGAATTCTATTTTGCTAATAACCGCAAGGTGTTAGATGTAAATGCACGAGTAACTGTTACAGGGGGCGAGCGTTATAGCCCTATTTTAGAGAGTCAGTCGTTAGCAGCCAAACGAGTGATATTCGATGAAAGTCGCGCTTTTAGCAAGCAATTGCGCCCCCTTACCTACGCCGACCTAACGGTAAATTACCGCATCAATCACCGTAAGAGCTCGAGTGTATTCTCTTTTCAAATGAAGAATGTGCTGGGTGCCCCTATCTACATCGACCATAATTACAATTACCAAACCGGTCAAATAGAGCTTAGCAAAGCCACTTTGGTCATTCCAAATATCAGTTACAAAATCGAATTTTAAGGCAGCCGTATAGGCAAAGTTAATTATGAAGAAATATCAACACCCCGTATTGTTTTTTACCCTTTCCCTTGTCATTCCTTGGGTATTATGGTTTGTAGTGGCTTATTGGAGTCACCAGCCAAAAGCACCTAATGCTTTTTGGACAGGCTTTTTTGAGTTAGCAGGTCTATTAGCTCCGGTGGGGGTAGCAGCCTACTTATTTGCCCGCGATAAAGCCCTTTTATCCGACCTAAAAGCGCGTTTTATAGGCAGGAACCTACTTAGCAACCGTTATTTCTGGATTACCCTCTTATTTCCGCCTATTTCGATTATTATGGCACAACTCATTTCCCTCGATTTAGGACACACTCTCGACCAGTTTTACATTTCAGGAGAGCCTAGTTTCAGTTCAGCCCCTTTCAATGCTTGGTTTGTACTTTGTTTAGCGCCAGTAGTCGAAGAGTTAGCTTGGCACACCTATGGTACTGATGCCTTGCGCAGTAAGTGGAGTTTATTCACCTCATCGGTTATTTTTACTCTCTATTGGGGCTTGTGGCATTTACCTCTTTTCTTTGTAAAGGACTATTATCAAAGCAACATACACGCCGAAGGACTGCTCTATACTATAAACTTTTTTGTAAGTCTGTTTGCTTTTGTATTTATCATCAACTGGTTGTATTACAAATCAGGGCGCAATGTACTAATAGCTATATTATTTCATTTAGTAGCCAATGTTTCCAACGAAATCTTTGCCACCCACCCCGATAGCAAGGTAATACAAACAGGTTTATTCACCCTACTAATGGGCTATATACTCATAAAAGAAAGAAAACTGTTTTTTAGTACCAGCCACACTCAGATAAAAGCCTAATATGTAACCCATAATTTGCTTATTAACAAATTAATAGCTACTTTTGTGGTGTAAAAACACTTTATCTGTCATATGAACGCAAAACCAAATCCTGAAAAGCCAGCTATAGTAGTATTTTTTGTTATATTTGCTATAATGCTAATTGCCTCTCTAATGTTTATTTTTGAAGGGGGGTGGGGGGCTATTTATATTTTTATTCTTGCATCGGCAGTTAGTATTGTTATAGCATTTCTGTTCTTTAGTTACTTTAGTGTGTATTACAAATGGTCACGCTGGGGGTTGGCTGCAGTTATACTATTTGCAGCTATTCCGTTGTTAAATTTATTTCATAATGATATTATAGATTATTATTCAAATAAGATAACTCCGAAGAAATACAAGAACTATAAGAACTTATTTAATAGTGCCCCTTATCATAAACAAGGCAAGACTATTAGCTTTCTTTCTAAACGCGAAGGTCCTGGGTATGGTAGTACGACTACTGTTGTTTTCTTGAATGATAAAAATGAACTTATCTTGATAGAAGGAGCTGAAAGACTCTATAAATATGATACTTATGGCAACCTCATTGCCGAATACTACATTAGGCAAGGATATTACGCAAATGCTGTGATGAAGAGTTGTTACTTTGACTCGCGTAATAACAAATACCTTACTTGGGCTATTGATGGTGATACAGTACCAAAACCTATGAGCTTTTTAAAAGAATCGGCAGAGTGGAATGACAGTGAAAGTGAAGCTTTTTTTGAAGAAATGAAACAAACAACTGATGCTTTTTTTATTGATAATGAAGGCTATATATACCGGAAAGAACCCGAAAATAAGCAGTTAAATGATTTGAAGGTTATTTTCAGCAAAGACAATGAGTGGTACTATTTCTTTCTTCCGTTTAACAGAAAATATGAAGAACGCGATGAATATGATTTTCTGCGAGGTCTTATTTCTAAAAATAAAGTAAAAAGCTTTATGAATTTTGAAGAATGGGAGGCTACCAAACGTGATAGTAAGCAACTTAAAGGCATACAACTGCAATATATAGCTAATAATAACAAAGATTTTTACTACGATTTGATAATAGATAAGGTTACTTTTAATATAAGTGATTATAGAGAAACGGAAACTAACCTACATTTGCCTACTACTTATTTCAGTACTCCTACAGAAACTATGGAGGTTTTTGCTCACCTGAAACTCTATAGTAATAAAAATTTGCACTATAAACTGTTTAATGATAGAGATAGAACTTACCTCATTAAGGATGAATAGACAGAATCTTTGCTTTTTTGGTTTTAAAGAAAATAAAAAGTCCCGAGCTTTTAAGTAAAGTTCGGGACTTTTTTTATTTGCATTACTACTTATTTACATCACTACGTTGATAATTCTGTTAGGTACTACGATTACCTTTTTAGGGGTGTTGCCTTGTAGCTGTTCTGCTGTTTGAGGGTCGGCAAGGATAGCTTGCTCTATCTCGGCAGGAGTCATAGTGGTTGCAAAAGCGCGTTTGAAGCGTACTTTGCCGTTAAACGATACAGGATACTCCTTGCTGTCTTCTTGCAAATACTTATCTTCGTGTACAGGGTAAGGGGCATAAGTTACGCTTTCGGTATTTCCGAGCCTTTTCCAGAGCTCTTCGGCAATATGCGGAGCAAAGGGTGCTACCAGTACCGAAAGAGGCGCTAAAACGTCTCTATGGTGGCATTTTAGCGATGATAGCTCATTCACGCATATCATAAACTGACTTACCGAGGTGTTAAATGAGAAATTCTCGATGTCTTCATTTACCTTTTTGATGGTTTTATGCAGTGCTTTGAGCATCTCGGGTGTAGGGGCTTCGTCGGTTACTTGCCAACCATTGTCATTGAAATACAAACGCCATAGCTTACGCAAGAAGTTATATACCCCCGAAATACCTGCTGTGTTCCAAGGTTTGGCTTGTTCCAAAGGTCCTAAGAACATTTCGTAAAGGCGCAGAGTATCAGCACCATATTGCTCGCAAATATCATCGGGATTTACTACATTGTATTTAGATTTCGACATTTTTTCGACTTCACGAGCACAGAGGAAATCCTCCCCCTGTCCCCCTCCCAAGGAGGGGGTGTAGAGTGCACCATTTTCTAAAATAAACTCGGCATTAGCAAATTCTTTACGCCACGCCTTGAATTTCTTAATATCTAACTCATCAGAAGTATCTTTGAGGAGAGAAACATCTACGTGAATAGGTTGGATAATAGTATTAATTATTTTTCCTGAGAGTTTTTTCATAAACTCCACCCATTGAGGATATTTAGGGAAAATCTTCTCTAATAAAACAATCGCCAACTTATCATCCTTGAATTTCTTTGAAACAAATATAGGAGGAAAGTTATTAGATGAAAGCTCTTTTACTTCAACTAAATTCACTTCATTACCTTGCTCATCTTTCACTTCCCATAACACTCGGTATGCAAAAGCACTCATTCCCAGTATCATACCCTGATTAATCAGTTTTTTGAAAGGCTCTTCGGTAGGGGCAAAACCGCGGTCTTTGAGAAATTTGTTCCAGAAACGAGAGTACAAGAGGTGCCCTGTGGCGTGTTCGCTACCCCCTACGTAGAGGTCTACGTTTTGCCAGTAGTCTACTACGGGTTTGGTAGGGAAGGTTCCACGTGCGTCTTTTTCCATCATATACTCTAACCAATACCAAGAAGAGCCCGCCCAACCTGGCATAGTATTCAATTCTAACGGGAATATAGTTTGATTATCAATAAATTCGTTGCTCACCACCTTGTTATTTGCAGTATCCCACGCCCAAGTGGTAGCGTTGCCCAACGGCGGATTTCCCTCTTCGGTAGGAAGGTATTTCTCTACTTCGGGTAGGTGAATAGGTAGGTACTCCTCGCCTATCATCTGTGGCAAGCCGTTTTTATAGTACACAGGGAAAGGTTCGCCCCAATAACGCTGACGTGAGAAGACAGCATCGCGGAGGCGGTAATTCACCTTGGCTTTGCCTGCACCTTTGGCTTCTAAGACTGCTAACACTTTGGCAACTGCTTCGCCAAAGTTAGTACAACCATTGAGAATGTCAGAGTTTTGGTAAGTCATTCCCTCTTTATCGGTAAAGGCTGCTTCTGAAATATCTTTATCGAAAATGTTGATGGGTTCAGGCATTCCTTTGGCGCCCTTGAAGTGTTTGGCAAAGGCATAATCACGATCGTCGCCAGCAGGCACTGCCATAACAGCCCCCGTACCATAGCTTGCTAATACATAATCGCCTATCCAGATAGGAAGCTGCTTGCCGGTAAGTGGGTGCACGGCATACGCCCCTGTGAAAGCACCCGATACGGTTTTGGTATCCGCCATACGGTCGCGCTCTGAACGTTTGGCAGTAGCTGCAATATAAGCCTCTACCTCAGCGCGTTGCTCCCCAGTAGTGATAAGAGGCACCAAAGCGTGCTCAGGAGCCAAAGTAAGGTAAGTAACGCCGAAAAGGGTATCGGGGCGAGTAGTGAAGATCCTCACCCCCTGCCCCTCTCCCAAGGAGAGGGGAGAAGTTGTATTAATATTATCGCTCTTACACGCTACAGTTTCCTCTCCTTCGGATTCTTCTATAAAACCGCTGCTATTACGCGCCACAGTTTCCCCTCCTTGGGAGGGGGCTAGGGGGAGGACTAACTCTTGTTTTATTTTTGTTAAAACAGCTTCTGTATTACCAAGAACTTCTTCATTAGTAAAGCGAATTACTTTAAATCCTTTTTCATTGAGATACAACGTACGTTGCTGATCGTATTCTTTTTGAGTAGGGTCATTATGATAACCTCCATCTACTTCAATAACTAAATTCTTAGAAAGGCAAACAAAATCAACAATAAAATCATCAATCAAATGTTGTCTTCTAAACTTATCTCCTAATTTTTTATCACGCAAAAGTTCCCACAACGCTGCTTCTGCATCAGTAGGTTCTTTTCGCATACGTTTAGCTTCTTCTATAAGTCTGTATGCATTATTTCCTCCTGTCATAAAGAAAGGTGTCCTCACCCCCTGCCTCTCTACTTGGGCTAGAGGAAACACAACTTCGGCTCCTACTGATTTTCCTATCCAGTTGCGTTGGCTTTCTTTGATGCTCTCACTCCAATCGATGGTGTCTAAGCCTTGCAAGAGGCGTTCAGCATAAGCAGTAATGCGCATACTCCACTGGGTCATCTTCTTGCGAATAACAGGGTGACCCCCACGCTCGGATACGCCATTCACGATTTCATCGTTGGCAAGTACAGTACCTAAGGCAGGACACCAGTTCACCTCGGTTTCTGCCAAGTAGGTAAGTCGGTATTTGAGGAGGATTTGTTGTTGCTGTTCTGATGAAAAAGCGTGCCACTCTTCCGCAGTGAAGGTTGGGATATCGTCGTCACAGGGAGCATTTACCTTGCTATTGCCTTCTGTTTCAAAGAGAGCGATAAGCGTTTCGATAGGCTCTGCTTTGTCGGTTGCGTTGTTATACCACGAGTTGAACAACTGTATGAATATCCACTGGGTATGGCGATAGTAGTCGGGATCAGAGGTTTTCACCTCGCGACTCCAATCGAATGAAAAGCCTATTTTATCGAGCTGCTCGCGGTAACGGGCGATATTCTGTGCCGTAGTAACGGCTGGGTGCTGTCCTGTTTGAATAGCATATTGCTCGGCTGGCAAACCGAAACTATCGTATCCCTGAGGGTGCAATACGTTAAAGCCTTTGTGACGCTTGTAGCGCGCCACAATGTCGCTGGCAATATAGCCGAGCGGGTGCCCTACGTGTAAGCCCGCCCCTGAAGGGTAAGGGAACATATCAAGCACATAGTACTTAGGTTTGGTGCTGTTATTCTGGGCTTTGAAAGTTTGGTGTTTTGCCCAATATTCTTGCCAAAAGGCTTCTATTTCTTTGTGATTATAAGTCATAATTCTTAATTTGTCGATTTGTTAATTAGCAAATTTGCCAATTATGGGGCAAAGGTAGTATTTAATTAGGAAATGAGCAAATTTTTAAAATAAGATGGATAGTATATTTTTCTAATTTTTGTAGCATTATTGGCTATTTATACTTCGGTTATCTTTCAATTATCCTTCGGTGGAGGTAAATCCTTTGTATATCCAAAGTAAAGGGAAGATATAAGAGAACGTTTTTCTGAAAATGCTTATAAAATTAGAAAATAAGATGCTTAGCTATTTTTGACTTCTTTTTTAGTTATTAGCTCTTATTTCTCGCTCTACGTAGCCTACTATATTGCCCTTTACAAAGATAGTGCGGGTAAGCCAGTTACCTTGTTTATCGAAGGTATGTTCGAATTTTTGGTCGTTGATACCTGTATTATTGCCTTTTTTATCGTAGGTGTAGCGCAAGGTTTGCGGAGGAGTGTAACCCTCGCGAATACTGCGCTCCACTACCCTACCCTCGCGGTCGTAACGCAAGGTCACACGCACTTCTATAGGCGGGTCGGCTTTAGTGAGCATCTTTAACATTGTACGGCGGTTTTGCTTATCAAACTCCTGATATACCAAGGCTTCGGAATGAGGCGTAGTGAGCGTACCCTCTATGGCATTGCCATTAGCATCCCACTTAGTGAACGTATAGACCTGCGTAGGAGTGGCCGTAGCAGTGTTATTTTGCTGAGGTATAGAGGTATAGCTAAGCATACGTCCGTTATCGTCATACTTATAAGTGCCTATGGTAACCTCTACATAGTGATGGGTTTCTTTGGTAAGTATGACCTGCTGAAGCCTATTGGCATCGTACGTATATTGGTAATACAGACGAATATTGCCGTATTTTTGTTCTAAGGAAACAGCATTGCCTGCGGGATTGAACACGTAGGTATTCTCGGTAGCAAGGCGTTTCTGAGTAAGATTACTGCGATAAACATCGTAAGTACGCTCGGTAAGTGTGCTAACATTATCAGTTACTTCTTTTTCTGCGCGTGTAGCGGGCAGGTTTATAATCTGCGCTGACCCCATAAGAGGGAGCAGGGCGTATAAAAATATTCTTTTCATCATATAGTGTTATTAAAAATGTTCCACGTGGAACATTTATCTTATAAAGGCGAAGCATTTTCTGTGCTTCAGATAATCGAGATTATGGTCGTTATCGTAGGCTTCCTTTTCAAAAATAATATTGCGGTAAGCAAGGTATTTATCTTTGTATTTTAGGTATTTGAATAGAAAATCGGCTATGTACCAAAGGTAGAAAAACACTATTAACAGTTCGCACTGCTGTGCTAAATGAATGCGTTCGTGATTCTTAAACCTACTATCTTTCAGATACTTAGCATCATTTGTAAAAACAAAAGGATATAAAGTAATACCTGAAAAACCTTTAGGTACAATATGTTTATTGACTATAAACATTTATTTTTATATTAATAAATTGATACTAATTGGCTAGTCGGAGCAGGTAAATATGCGATGAATATTCGCCCTTGCGGTAGCCATAATAGTTGGAACGGAGTCCGTTATAGATACCTTTTAGAAAGCTTTTCTTACCGGTTTTGTACTGTTCTGAAAGCATACTTACATAAAAAGCATCAAAAAACATAGGATAGGTAGCTATAAGTTCGAAGCCCTCAGTAGCAAATAGCTGTTTGATACTCTCCTTAGAAAAGTGCCAAAGATGTCGGGGTACATCGAAAGCAGCCCAATATTGCTGGTAATGCTTAGCATCAAAAGAACGATAATTAGGGACAGCTATTACTAATAATCCATTGTCTTTCAGTAGGTTCTTAAGAATTTTAATCTCTTGAACTGTATCGGGTATATGTTCTAAGACATGCCATAGAGTTATCACATCAAAGGAATGTGGGGTAAGTGCCTCGTAGTTAGGATAGAGTGTAAGTTGCTTATCGCTAGCTTTAATGCGTGCTTTATCGCTAGGTTCTACCCCTACTGCTTGCCAATGAGCATACTGGTGGCAGGCTTTTATAAAGTCGCCTGTGCCTGCTCCGACATCTAACAGATTGATATTCTCTTCTTTATATTGGCTAATGAGTTTTATTTTATGTTTTAGATTATAGTGCTTTACCCATTGATATAATTTCTCGAATAACGTTTTACGTCCGTCAGTATGAGATATATAATTTTCGCTTTCGTAGTACTTGCTAAGTTGAGAAGGTACGGGTGTAGTGCGATAGAGTTGCAGCTGAGGGTCATAGCACAGCTTAAAAGTTTCTTGCGATACACTGTAATCTCTGGTGGTAATATCAGTATACATAATAAGGTTTAATTTTCAGCTGCAAAGATAATAATTAATTATAAATTATCAAGGGAGAAGTATAAATTGTTCCACGTGGAACTTTTTTTGATTATTTTTAGGCTTGAAATAGTAAAAAATTAAAATAAGGATTATTTAGAGCGTTTCAGTAATTAAGTGGTATACTTATATCACTTTTAAAAAATAATGCTTTAAAAGGGCTGTATTGAAGTCGTTTTTAATAAGGTATTTTTATAGTAATAATAATAATGATAGAAATAGTTTATAGTCATAAAATAGTAGTGAAGAAGAGAAAAATAAAAAGTTTCACGTGGAACAAACATTAATAATCATTTGTTGTTTGTCATTCATAATTATTTTATTACTTTTGCAGTCTAATCAAAATAAAATCTATAAAGATGAAAAAAATATTAATAGCAGGAGTTGCCCTCCTAAGCCTTACCGCTTGTCAAGACAAAATTGCCTTTGTTGACAACGCTAAACTTTTAGACAACTATCAAGAAAAAAAAGACATCAAAGCTAAATTAGATAAGCAAGTAGAGGCTTACCAAAAAAAACGCGATAGTGTATCGCAAGCTTTCCAAGCTGAAGCTATGGCTTTTGATAAACAGGCTAAAGAATTGCCTGCTAACGTGGCTCAAAAAAAATATAACGAGCTGATGCAGAAAAGCCAAATACTACAGCAACACCTTATGCAACAGGAGCAAACTCTACAAGCTGAAAGTCAAAAAGAACTCGATTCGCTTATCAATAAAGTGAAGAAAAATATAAGAGAATACGGGAAACAAAAAGGATATACTTTTATACTTGGAGCCAATGACGGTGGTAGCGTACTATACGGTGCTGAGAAAAAAGATATTACTAAGGAAGTAACCGACTACCTAAACCAACAATACAAAGGAACTACAAAATAATAAATAAAAAAATAAGGCTGCCCAGTATAACTGAGTAGCCTTATTTTTTTATATTATTATATTAACTAATCGACTTTAGCATATTAGGAAAGAAGGCTTGCAATATGAGAAATACCCCGAAAACAAGCAAGATAATACTAATACTGCGCTTAATCTTATAAATGTGAAAAGCTGTAAGTCGGTTTTTTAACTTCTTTGCTATCAGTATCTTAATAACATCAATAGCAAAATAAACCAGAATAATAGAAGTGAAAAATATTAGTATTCTATTGGCATTCATATCGAGCTTAGGTCCGAAAACAATGATGATGCCTAACCAGAACCCCAATACGCCTATATTGATAAAATTCAGTAGAAATCCTTTGATAAACAGGGCTATATAATTTACTCTCTCAGGTACTACTAAATGGGCATTCTCCTTATTATCAATTGTTTTCTTGAAATCTTTCTTCAACTTTATAAAGGAAATAATACCATAAGCCATCATTATTAGTCCGCCTACAAAGAAAAGTTTAGGGTCGTCCTTAATTTCGCGCAGCAAACTGCTGGTAGTAAAATAAACTATTAGAATAAAAGTAGCATCGGCTAATAACACCCCTCCATCAAAAGCTACTGCTGCCCTAAATCCTTTAGTAATAGCCGTTTCGAGCAATACAAAAAATACTGGACCTATAGTAAAAGCCAGTAAAGTGCCCAAAGGTAATGCTAATAATACATCTGCAAACATCGTTGTACTCTAATAGTTATAATATTTTACAAAAGTAATGAAAAACTAATAATTTCACAAAAAATAAAGGGAGAAGTTTTTAAACCTCTCCCCTACTCTATTGATTTTCAGTTGTTAGCAATTAATTAGACTCTACGAGCTCAAAATCTAACTGCTTTTTGAGCAGGTCAGTATTCTTAACGCGTATCATCACTTCATCACCGAGCTGATAAGTCCTACCGGTAGCCTGTCCTACCAAGGCGTATTGCTGCTCGTCAAAAGTGTAATAATCGTCCTTAATGTCGCGTGCACGCACTAAGCCCTCACACTTATTTACATTCAGCTCTACATAAATACCCCACTCGGTTACCCCTGATATAACTCCCGCAAATATCTGATTCTTATGCCCTTCCATATATTTCACCTGCATATATTTGATAGAATCGCGTTCTGCTGAAGCTGCTAAACTCTCCATTTGTGATGAGTGTTTGCACTTAGTTTCGTACTCAGCTTCACTTTGAGAAGGGCCATTATCTAAATACAATTGCAACAAACGGTGTACCATCACGTCAGGATAACGGCGTATGGGCGATGTGAAATGGGTGTAATAATCAAACGCTAAACCGTAATGCCCTATGTTTCTAGTAGAATAAGAGGCTTTTGCCATAGAACGTATAGCTAAAGTATCGACTAAATTCTGTTCTTTCTTGCCTTTTACCTCTTCCAACAGGTTATTGAGTGAATCGGTAATCGTTTTCTTGTTGTTCAAATTCAAACTATAGCCAAAACGCGCTATTACCCCGTTAAACTGCTGCAATTTATCAGCATCGGGTTCATCGTGGATGCGATATACGAAAGTTTTCTTCATCTTGGCTACATATTCAGCTACCTTGCGGTTAGCCAATAGCATAAATTCTTCTATCAGCTTATTAGCTTCCTTGCTTTCTTTGAAATAAACGCCTGTAGGATTGCCATTGTCATCGAGGTCGAATTTCACTTCTACTTTATCAAAAGTAATAGCCCCTAAACGTATACGTTTACTTCGCAAACGTTGTGCTAAAGTATTGAGCGTCAGTATAGCCTCTACTACATTTGCAGGAATAGAACGCTCAGTATCGGTGATAGAAATATCAGCAGGAATGGTGTAGCCCTCCCCTACTTTGGCTTCTTCTATCACTGATTGTGCCTCTTCGTAAGCAAACCTAAAAGACGAATGTGTAGCAGTTCTACCCAACCATACATTTAGTACTTCTGCTCTCTGATTCATCTCAAACACTGCTGAAAAGGTATATTTATCTTCATCAGGACGTAATGAGCAGGCAAAGTTACACAATACTTCGGGCAACATAGGCACTACCCTATCTACTAAATAGACAGAGGTAGCACGATTATAAGCCTCTTCATCTAAAATAGTACCCTCTTTCACGTAGTGCGACACATCGGCAATATGTACCCCTATTTCGTAATTACCATTATCTAACATCTTGAAAGACAGGGCATCATCAAAGTCTTTAGCATCACGAGGGTCGATAGTGAAGGTGAGTGTATCGCGCATATCGCGGCGGTGGCTTATCTCTTCTTCTTTAATGCTGAGATCTAAGGATTTGGCAAAAGCCTCAACCTCTTCGGGATAGGTATAAGGCAAACCGTATTCTGCTAAAATAGAGTGCATCTCGGTAGTTTGGTGCCCTGGTATGCCGAGCACTTGCTCTACCACCCCTATAGGTGAATCGTGGTGATCTTTCCAATCATCAATACGGACTATTACGCGGTCGCCATCTTGCGCTCCGCCAAGTTTGTCTTTTTTCACAAAGAAATCGGTGTACATACGAGGGTCGGTAGGGACTACAAAAGCAAAATTCTTATGCAGCTGCACTGTACCTACAAAGCGTTGTTTCTTTCGCTCTATTATTTTCGTAACCTCACCCTCCATCTTATTGCGATTGCGGAAGCGAGGAAATACATATACCTCTACCCTATCACCATGTAAGGCTTTGTTTAAGAAATTAGAAGCTACAAAAATGTCTTGCTCAAGTCCTTCTACCACCACATAGCCATTGCCACGTGAATTGACATCAAGCGTACCTATATAATAATGTGCAGCAGATGTTTCTTGGTGTTTTCCTTTGTGCTGCTCTTGTCGGTTGCGTTTGGCTAAACTTCTATTTTTCTTAGATTTTCCCGGTTTTCCTTGTTTCTGATTCTTAGTTGTCTTTTTCATAATTGCAAAATTACATTTTTTTGAGTTATCAACAATCTTTTAATTATAAATTAAAAAACTTTTTTTAAAAAAAAAGAGGGTTATTATTATTAGGCTGTGAATAAGTAGGATAACTTTTGTCTTCAAAATTTGCTTTTTTGACTTATGGTAGTTTATTAACAATGGGGTATTTGTTAAGCTGCTGATTTTAAGGGTTACTATAGATATTTGTTAATAACTTTTCAGGCTTCTCCCCTACTTTTTGTTGATATTTTTTTAGATGGTTGATAGTTGATAACTGTATTATAGCAGTGGATATTTAATAAGAAATAAATTTGCATAGCTGCTTTCAGCTTTTGTATATACGCGGGCTTGAGAATAGCAAATTTTTTAATTAAAATAAATCAGTGAGTTATTCACTAATTATGAACAAAGGATAAATACAAAAGACAAAATACAAGAGAATAAAAAAAGACGAGAAACAAATTTTGCTCCTCGTCTTTCTCATTTTGTATTTAAATTATTATAACTTA
>NZ_KN389990.1:0-7244 GCF_000213295.2 Capnocytophaga sp. oral taxon 329 str. F0087 | reverse complement strand
TTAGTAAAGTCTACTTTATCAAAGTTAGCTATATCTACGATAGCTTGGTGAGTATCTCCAGTATACCAATTTACTCCTTTAGCACCTTTTAAATATCTAAATTTACTATTGGTATTTAAGGCTGTTTGATAAGCGGTTGCACTACCAATAGGAATGAATAATCTTACTCTATTACCTCTATCAGTATCAAGGGCATTTTCTGCTTTTTCCAATTCACTACCACTATAGGTCATACCTTTTGGAGGGGTAGTACTTCTGAAAGCTACGGCTCTTAGTGCAGTACAACCAAATAAAGACTGGTTACCTAAGAATTTAAGGGTAGAAGGGAACTCTATTACTTTTAAGTGAACAGCATTTCTAAAGGTGTCATAACCTATTTTTTCTACTTTTCGCATAATTACTTTAGTAATATTGATACCTGTAGGATTTGCTACATTATCAAAAAGGCTACCTTCTATTTCAGTTACATTATTGAAATCAATAGAAGTAACATTAGGTTGATTTTTAAATGCTTTTTCAGCTACTTTTTTAGCGTTGCTTGGTAGTACTACTTCAGCAGGTAGTATTACACCTGATTTTACAGTTAGTACTCCATCAGCATTCACGTTGAAGTAGTTGTTGGCTACGTAAGCTGTTACAGTAAATTTGATTTGTAGTGACTGTCCGTCGCCGTTAGTAAGTTGTATTACTGCTTCGCCTGCTTGTTTAGCAGTAATCTTGATACCTGTTACTAATTCACCTAATTTGGTACCTTGATTATTACCTTGAGCTTTTATATCTTTGGTTATAAGGGTAGCTTCTACCTTATCATTGTTAGCAGTGATAGTTACTCTGTCGTAACGACCATTTTGTAAACTACCTGTATTATAAACCCCTGTAAGATTAAATGTTTGCACATCATTAACCGCCATAGAGGCAGGTATACCTACGGCAGTAAAAGGAACTATTACATATACAGGCACTTCTAATTCTTCATTATAATCTAAATCTTTGAATTTTAGTTTGTCAGTAAGACCTTCGCCAGAACCAATAGCGTATAATTTTCCGTTTTTCTTACCAGCCTCTTTTACTACTGAGGTGTTAGGAGTAGAAACGGTATAATTGCCTGAACCTTTCTTTACCCAGCCAGTTACATCAGTTTCTTCATTTTTCTTGAGGAAGATGACATCACTCTTCACTTCAAAACGTTTACCATTAGACTGAGAAGTTTTTTTGTTTACAGTTACATTTACTTTAGCACTATTTTTTTGAGGGTCAGTAATAGTTAGTACAGCAGTACCTTCTTTTTCTCCATTGATTTGTACCATGACTGTTTTATCTTGTGGAGTAGCAGTTGCTACATTTTCATTGGAAGATACTATAGTCAAGCTATTTGCAGGAGTACTTACTTTTATAGTTGTTTTGCCTCCTTCTATAAGAGTTACTTGTGTACTACTTACAGAGAACTTTTTTTCATCACTGCTGTCGTCTTTTTTACCACAGCTAAATAAAGTAGTAGCAACTACAGCGGCTGTTAGAATAAGGGTTGTAGTTTTCATTTTTACTAAATTTTTTTATATTATATTATTTCCAATTCGCTACAAAAGTAGTATATTTTTTTAAGATATGCAAAAAAAAGAGAGTAAATTTGTGTAGAATAATTTGTTGTTTTTATAACAATAGTTTATAAGTAGTTGATAATCAAATAAAAACAAAAATGGGATTTTATTAAAATCCCATTTTTATTTTACTTAAAGAATACTCCTTATATTTCTTCTTGATCTCTCAAGTGTTGAATATATTGAGCTTTCTGAATTTGTGCACGGCGGCGCACAGAGGCTTTAGTGAAATGTTGTCTATCACGTAACTCGCGTACTACTCCTGTACGGTCAAATTTGCGTTTGTAGCGCTTTAAAGCCTTATCAATGCTTTCTCCGTCTTTAATAGGTATTATTAACATAGCTGATACACCTCCTTTTATTTTTCAGGGCGCAAAAGTAGGAAATAATTATTAATTGGCAAAGTATTAGAATAGAAATTTTAGTGAATTAGTGTATTTTTCTATTTTTGGGTAGCTTTAAGATGCTCAGCAAATTGGTAAAGAGTCTTTACGTTTAGTTCGACATCGTCTGTTTCAAAGAAAAAATAATCGCGGTAACGGGGGTAGAGGGTTTGAAAAACTTGTTGCAGTTTTGGGTCGCGCAGTAGGGCGGCTCCGAAAGATAGAGCAATGCCGTGAGAGAGAAGGGCTTGGGCGGTAGGGAGGTTTTTGCGAAAACCGTGTAGCACCCATAACTGGCGTGCCTGCGTGCGTTGGCGCAAGGCTATGACTTCGCTATAGGCTTTTACGCAGTGAATAATGAGGGGTTTTTGCAGTGCTTCGGCTATGGCTATTTGTTCGGTGAAAATTTGCTGTTGCAAGGGTAGGGGAGTAGAGGTGTTTTTGTCGATGCCACATTCCCCTATTGCCCAGCAGTTGGGGTGCGAAGCTAAGGTACCTATAGCCTCTAATTGCGCTTGCCAATTGTCTAAAAACCAAGGGTGTATACCTACTGAAAAGGGTAGGGAAGGGTCTGCCGTTAGGGGGTATTGGTTGCGGATGACCAAGGTATCGGCAGAGGCGTATTGGGTATGCGAATGCAGGTCTAAATACAGGGGGCTAGGAGAGGGGGTATTGCTATTTTTTTTAAACATTTCTCTCAAAAAATTTGGTATGTAATAAAAAAGTTGTACATTTGCAGCGGCAAGTCCTACACGACCAGCTCCTGAAAAATCCTCCAGGGTGGGAACACAGCAAAGGTATTCGGTTGTAGCGGTGCGATGTAGGTAGCTTGCCACTTTTTTTTGCCCTTAACTCAGGACTATCGGTTCATACCGCGCTCATTGGCTATTTGTTCGTATGCCTGTTGCACTTGTTTGAACTTTTCTTCAGCGCCTTTCTTTATCGCTTCATCATCAGTAATCACCTTATCGGGGTGATATTTTTTTGCCATATTTCTATAGGCTTGTTTTACTTCGGCATCGGTAGCATTTCTGCTGATACCCAATATGTTATAGGCATCGGGGGTATTGCGCTGAGTGTTTTGCTGCTGGTAGCGGCTGCCATTGGCAGTGGTAAACATAGCTTTGATGCTTTCGTAATCGCTTCTTTCTAAACGAAGATAATAGGCTATCTGCTCTATCTGATTGACTTCATCACTGCTTACATAGCCATCGGCTTGTGCAATGCCAAAGAGGAAGTATAGTATCTGTAGGCGGGTTTCATAGGTGGTGCGCATACGCACGTAAGTGGCCACGCGTTCGGCAGATATTTGGCGTCCTTTCAGGTCGTTGAAAGTGCGAAATACAGCATTAGCGCGCTCTTTTCCGTAGAGAGAGACAAACTGCTGGCGCACGAAGTCGAGTTCGGCTTGCGTTACTTGTCCGTTGGCTCTGATTACTAAAGTACAGAGAGATAAGAGATTAAGTTCAAAACTAGCGGGTGAAATATCTTCCTGACGAGAGTTAGAAAAAGACGAGAAGCCTCCGTTTTCATTTTTTGAACTGAACATTCGAGAAGCTAAACCCAGTAAGAAGCCTATAATAGCGCCAGGTATTCTGAAGAATATATAACCGAGAACGGTAAAAATCCATACGGTATTCATTGTTTTAGTGTTTTGAGTATTAAAAAGTTAGAAACAAATACCCCGCAAAACTTGTACCAATTTTTAATATGTCATTTCCAAAACAACTTATTTAACATCTCTCCTGTTTGCAAATTCAAAAACTCTTGGTTGGTGGTGGGGCTGTCTAAACCTCCGAGGTGGGGCAGCCACTTGCCAGTCTTGATATAGTCTAAGCAGGCGAGTAGTTCGGGACACTGACGCTGTACTTGCTTCATATTCAGCCCCGTGTAGAGAGCCGTCTTAAGCTGTTTGCACTTGGCAGTAAGGATAAACGATAGCAAGGTCTCCGCTTGCCACTCGCCCCCCATAAAGAGCACACAGCTGATAGTATCTTCATAACGGTCTAAGAGTTTTTCTAATAGTTCATTGCTGAGCAAACAACCTTTGCTACCATCCCACGTATATTCGGAATGGCAACCCTCGCAAGCCAACGGACACCCTGTGATAGTGAAACACAGGGATATCTCGTTGGGGACTTCTTGCAAGACAATGTCGTAACTGCTATACCGTAGTATGCCCATAGTAACGTATTTTGGCTTCTTTTTGTCGGTCTTTAGAGAAATTGCTGATGCGCTTCAGATAGCCTATCACGCGGGTAGCATAATCTACATCGTGTGAATGGCAGTGCGTGCAATGGTCGGTGGTGTGTTTGTTGATATATCCACAATCGTTGCAAACGGTTACGCGGATATTGAAACAGAAATAGTTACAACCTGTCTTAGCCGCTACATTTAGCAGTTTGTAGAATCCTCCTTGGGTAGGATACTCCTCGAGGTTGCAATGGTAGGCTGACCCACCATCTAAGTATTGTATATAGTCGTTGCCGTGTAGGTAGAACTTATCAATAAGGTTTTGCGAGTCGTCTTCTACTATGTAGAAATATGAGTTGTAGCAATCGCGAGGCACTTGCAAGCCATCAGCTTTGTCCCACGCGGCATTCTTCACCCCTAAATTCTCAGCTGGCACGAACTCAGTGTTGAACATAAAGCCATATTTAGCTTTAGCTTCCTTGTTCTTGTCGTAAATTACCTTTAGATTTTTGTTGATAAACGCCTTATAGTCGGGGTTGTCAGATATTTTGATGCCTATATACTCGGCAGCTTCTACCATTCCGTTGATGCCAATGGTTAGGAACTGCTTGTCGAGCGATATAAAGCCCGCATCATACACCGGTAGCATACCCGCATCTTTGTAGTCTTGCACAATGGCACGGTAGGCTACTTGGTACTTCTGTATCTTATCTACTGTTTCTTCTAACGATAGTCCTTTTTGGTAAAGGCGGTTCATATTGATAGTTATCACATTAATACTACCAGTAGAAACCCCTCCTGCACCAAGCGAATAACTAAAAGTGTTATCAGAAATCTCATTGCGCAGACGGCAGCAGCTGGCTAAGGAGTCGGCGTTATCAGACTGGTATACAAAGAACGCATTCCCTTCGCTGAGTTCTTTAGCACAGAATTGAGCAAAATGCTCGTCATACACGCGCTTGTCTTTGGTGAGCATTGCAGCGGTTACCACAGGGAAAGTGAGTATCGCCTTAGTGCGCTCGATGTTAAACCAGTGCATAAAGAACTGTTGCAGTTTGTCGAGGCTCTCGTATAGAGGTTTGCTGCCATCAGGGAAAACAAAGGTGCCGAACATCGAATCGAAATAAGGGCGGTCGTAGAGTGATATATTCCAGAATACCGACTGATAGCCACGTGCAGCAGCTGGCTGATTGATAGCGTATACCACGTGTTGAAGTTCGTTCTCTATTACCTCGCGGTGGGTGCTGAGGTAGTTATCGCCAAAGTCTTTGCGGGCAAAATAGTCGAAATACATCAGAAACTCTACCGTAGCGACTGCTCCTGCAAATTGCGAAGATACGGAGAATAGAAAATTGACAAACGAACCGCAATAGCTTGCCAAATGTTTAGGGGCTTTGCTTTCGCCTCCGAGCTTCAACAGCCCGTCTAATAGCAGTGGGTACATCGATACGCTCACACAGTAGGGTTTGAGGCTTGTTTCATCGTGTACATAGATTTCGTGACTCTCAATTTGGCGTATGTATTCCTCGGCCAAATCTTTGCCAAAGAGTTGCTCAATCTTATGAGAGACTAAAGAGCGGTTCACCTGAATATTGATGTCTTTATTGAGTTCAGCCTCCATAGTAGCGATGTTTTTATGAGCTACGTTGGCGTTGGCATCAAAGAGAGAACCTGTAGCGGCGTTGTGCGAAGTGAGGTAATTTTCTATAAAGTTGCGTTTGGTAAGCAACTGTTCCTCAGTGAGTTTTGTAAACTTAGACATAGTTTTTTGTTTTATTATTATTTCTTATTTCTGCTGCAAAGTTAGGCAATAAAGAGATAGCTTCTCCATTCTTTTAAAATACTTATCAACACAGTTTTCAACAGCTAGCAGAACGAATTGTAAATTAGTAGATTAGCTAATGAGTAAAAAAATAATAGCGCGATTTAATTTCTAAATCGCGCTATTGCTTTTTTTATTTGCTTTTCTTAAAAGTATTTTATTTTTTGTACCATTATCATAGTAGGTTTGCCGTCTATGATGGTAGTTTTCTTTGTCCAGTTCTTTTTCTTGTCGTATACTAAAGTGTAGTTCTCTTTCTTAGCTATAGTGCCATCAGCATCGTAATAACTTACTTCTACAGCGTTGTTATGAGCGTCAAACTCGCTTACTATTCTTTGTTTGAGGTTTCCTTCGCCATCATATACTTTTTTCTCTACAGCATTGCCTTGGGCATCGTAGGTGAATACCGTTTTGCTCTTTAGTACATCGCCTTTGCCAAGTTTTCTTTCTTCTGAAACCTTATCGTTATTGTCATATACGTATACGGTTTTGTTGTCGCATAATCCTGCTAAACACTCGCTTACCTCTATTAGGCGGTCGTGAGCGTCATAAGCACTTACGCGACTCATAAACACGCTACCATCAGGGGTAATAACATCTTGGCGTACGCGGTTGCCGCGCTCATCGTATTCGTATGTGTTTTTAGACATAGAGGTGTTGCTGGCATCTCTTGAATCTGACTCTATAAGGTTTCCTTTTTCATCGCGTTTATCTACGTAGTTGATAACCGTGCCGCCGTTTTTAGCCTGCATTTTGGTATTCATACCTTTTTTGTCAAATTCGGCATAAAATTCAGAGTTCATCAACTGTTCTTTACCATTTTCATCAAACTCATAGCCTATCATACGATAGCTTTTCACTTTCCCTTGTAAGCCTGCTTTTTGCAAGTCAGTTTTTTTGTTTTGCTGACCGAAAGCTACGGTACTAACGAGAAATAATGCAAATACAATTTTTTTCATAATACAAATTAATAAGATAAATTTTATTTTAAAGGTGCAAAGATAATAATTTATGCCGAATTAGCAATCTAAAACTATGCCAAAAACAATGGCAAAGCCCTTTATACCTGCTAAATCAGGGGTGTTTTGTTATATTTGTAACTTTAATTACCTATAAAAAGAAAAAAATTCTTACCTTTGCCGAAAACAAAAAAGCAATTACTATGAATCCTAAATTCAAGTAATAAAAGTAACTTTTTAATAAGGGTTTGTTTTTAATTTTTGTCTGCTGCAGACAAAAATTAAAAAC